>NZ_JBISWK010000149.1:0-17551 GCF_044462205.1 Kocuria rhizosphaericola
CCCGTCCGCCTCCGCACCTCCCGGTCGATCAGGGCCAGGAGCCCTCCTCGGCGTGGGCGATGAACAGCTCGCGGATCTCGCACCCCTGGGGCTGTGCGAGGGCGAACAGGACGGCGTTCGCCACGTTCTCGGGGTCGTTGAGCTGGGAGTCGTCCTGGGGCTTGTACTGCTCGTCCCGGTCGTCGAAGAAGCGCGTCTTCATGCCGCCCGGGATGAGCTGGGTGACGCCCACCTCGCCCTTGAGCTCCGCGGCGAGGGCCTGGCTGAAGCCCAGCACGCCGAACTTGGAGGCGCAGTACGCCGTCGCGTCCGAGACGCCCTTGAGCGCCAGGGTGGAGGCCACGGTGATGACCCGGCCCCGCGACTCCCGCAGCGCGGGCAGGGCCGCCCGCACCGTGGACACGGTGCCGAACAGGTTGACCTGCACGACCTTCTCCCACTCGGCGGTCGCCACGTCCTCGAGACGGCCGCAGCGGTCGATGCCGGCGGCGGTGACCACCGCGTCCAGACCGCCGGCGGCCTCCACGGCCTGGCGCACCGTCTCGGTCACCGCGGCGGTGTCCGCCACGTCGACCTCGTAGGCGGTGACGCCGGTGAGCGTGCTGATGTCCCGGTCCAGGACGATGGGGGTGCCGCCGTTGTCGCGGACCGCCTCCACCACGGCGGCGCCGAGCCCGGAGGCACCGCCGGTGATCAGCACCCGGCCGGGATTGGTGGGCTGGAAACTCATACAACTTCCTCTCTGCTGGGCATGGCCGCGCCCGCGGCAGGTGCCGCGGGCGGGCGGCTGCTCCTGGTCGGAACAGGGCAGGCCCCGCGGGTGCGGCGGCCTGGCCACTGCTACCGTAACCGGTCCCGGGCCGTTCATCAGTATGCTCATCAGGACGCCCCCGGGGTCGCCGCACGCGCACCCCCGACCGACAGCAGAGGAGTTCCATGACCACCCCAGCACCCGCCACCGCCCCGACGAACGAGCTCACCGTGCTGGACCCGCGGGACGGGTCCACGGTCGGCACCGTGGCCACGGCCACGGTGGAGGAGGTCCGTGCGGCGGTCGCGACCGCCCGCGGCGCCGCCCGGGACTGGGCGCGGACCGCCCCCGAGGAGCGCGGGAAGACCCTGCGCGCAGCCGCGGACCGCCTGGCCGAGCACGCCCAGGAGCTCGCCGAGCTCAACGCCCGCGAGACCGGCAAGCCCGTCGAGGAGTCCCTCGGCGGGGTCATGGCCGGGGTCGGCACCCTCCATCAGTACGCGGAGCTCGGCCCGGTGCACCGGGGCCACAGCCTGCGCGGCAGCGTGCTGGCGGCCGACTACACCGTCGCGGAACCGCGCGGCGTCGTGGTCGCCCTCACGCCCTGGAACGACCCCGTGGCCGTGGCCGCGGGCCTGCTCGGCGCCGCGATCGTCACCGGCAACACCGTGGTGCACAAGCCCAGTGAGCGCTGCCCCCACGTCGGGGCCCGCCTCGGGGAGATCCTGGCCGGGGCCCTGCCCGCCGGTGTCCTCACCACCGTCACCGGCGGCGCCGCCGTGGGGGAGCTGCTCACCGGGCTGCCCGACGTCGACGTCCTGGCCCACGTCGGCTCCACCGCCGCCGGGGAGGCCATCGCCCGGGCGGCGGTCGGCACCGGCGCCCACGTGATCCGGGAGAACGGCGGCAACGACCCCCTGGTGGTCGACGACGACGTGGACCCCGTCTGGGCAGCCGCGCAGGCCGCCCTCGGCGCGTTCGCCAACTCGGGCCAGATCTGCGTGGCGGTCGAGCGGATCTACGTCCACCGCGGCGTCGCCGAGCCGTTCCTCGCGGCGCTGGCGGAGGAGGCGCGCCGGCGCAACGGCGACGGCACGCTCGCCCCGCTGGTCGACGAGCGGATGCGCGAGGAGGTGCACCGCCAGGTGGCCGACAGCGTCGAGCGCGGGGCCGTCGTGCTCGAGGGGGCGCGCGTGCCCGGGGGCCCCGGGGCGTTCTACCCGGCCACCGTCCTGCGCGGCTGCGCCTCCGGGATGCCCGTGATGACCGAGGAGACGTTCGGGCCCGTGGCCCCGGTGCAGGTCGTGGACAGCTTCGAGGAGGGGCTCCGGCTGGCCGCGGCCGACCGGTACGGGCTCGCCGCGACCGTGCTCACCGGGCGGATCGCCCACGCCCAGCGCGCCGTGGCCGAGCTGCCCGTGGGCACCCTGAAGGTCAACAACGTCTTCGGCGGCGCCCCGGGAGGTGCGGCGCAGCCGCGCCGGGCCAGCGGCGCGGGCTTCGGCTACGGCCCCGAACTCCTCGACGAGATGACCCAGGTGAAGGTCGTGCACGTCGAGATGCCGCCGGCCGGGGACTGAGCACCGGCGCCCCCGCGCTCACGGCGCCTGGTGCCGGCTCCCGCACGCGGGGGCGGGGACCTCACCGCCGGCGCACGGGCTCGAGCAGCTCCCGGACCCTGTCCGATGGCTGCTCGCCCAGTTCTCGTGCCAGGTCCGAACAGTAGCTCCGTAACGTCCGCCACGCCTCCGCCTCGTTGCCGAGGCCCAGGTGGGCGCGGACCAGAAGGCACAGGCCGCTCTCGCGCAGGGGAGCGGTGTCGCGGGCCGTCCGGGCCAGGGCCAGGGCACGATGGACGTCCCCCTGGACGAGGCAGAGCTCGGCCCGCGCCTCGACGGCGTTGACGTAGAGATCCTGCAGCCGCGCCTGCTCGTCGACCACCCAGTCGTCGTACCAGCCCGGCAGCAGCTCCACCCCGGGGTGCGCCAGCACCCAGGCGTCGTCGCGCTCGGCGGACCAGGACGCCACCGGGCGCACGACCAGCTCGAGCAGGTGGTGGAGGTCCACCTCCACCGCCTCGGACAGCGCGAGAGTGCCTCCGTGGCACACCAGGACCCCCGGCGCACGCCGGGACAGGGTGAAGACGGTCGTGCGCAGGCTGCCGAGCGCGTGGTCCTCCGAGCACTCCGGCCACAGCAGCCCGGCGAGGTATTGCCGGGGCCGGGGGCCGCGGATCGCCAGCGCCGCCAGGAGCCGTTGCTGCCGGGAGCCGGTCTGCACCCGGGCCCCATGCACGGATGCCTCCCAGCACCCCAGCAGCCGCAGCGTGATCGTCCGCCACTCGCCCATGACGTTGCTCCCCCGGTTGACCAGGCACAACGTCCGCGCCTGCGCTTCACCGCCATGCTGGGCCGCGGCGTGGGGGAAGTCAACGACATGACGTGCTGCACAGCGCGTGCGACGGTCCCGAGCCCTGTCGGGGCCCGGGACGGCGGGCAGCGGTCAGGACCACCACTTGTGGTAGAGGCGGTTGTCGCTGCCGATCCCGCAGACGTCCACGCGGTTGCGGCTCCAGGAGACCGCCGAGGGGTTGTACTCAACCCGGCCGCCGAGGCTCTCCCAGCCGCTCCAGCCGCGGTCGTACCACTTGTGCCACACGGCCTCGTCGGTGCCGACCACGAAGCAGTCGAGCCGGCCCCTGGCCCAGGACGAGGCGCCGGTGCCACCCCGGCAGTCGCCGCCGAGGCTCTCCCAGCCGCTCCAACGGCGCCCGTTCCACCACTTGTGCCACAGGGCGTTGTCCGTGCCGATGCCGAAGCAGTCGATCCGGTTGCGGCTCCAGGACACCGCGGAGGGGTTGTACCGCAGTCGCCCGCCGAGGCTTTCCCAGCCGCTCCAGCGGCGCCCGTTCCACCACTTGTGCCACAGAGCGTCGTCCGTGCCGAGCACGAAGCAGTCGAGCCGGTTGCGGTCCCAGGAGGAGATCCCGACGCCGCCGCGGCACCGGCCGCCGAGACTCTCCCAGCCGCTCCAGCGGCGCCCGTCCCACCACTTGTGCCACAGGGCGTCATCGCGACCGATGCCGCAGACGTCGATCCGGTCGCGGCTCCAGGAGACGGCCGCCGGGTTGGACTTCAGCCAGCCGCCGAGGCTCTCCCAGTCGCTCCAGCCGCGGTCGTACCACTTGTGCCACAGGGCGTTGTCGGTGCCGATGACGAAGGTGTCGAGCCGGCCGCGGGCCCAAGAGGACACGCCGGTGCCGTACCGGCAGTTCCCGCCCAGGTCCTCCCACCCGGACCAGGCGGTGGTGGTGACGTGGGCGGCGGCGCCGGCGGGGGCCGAGCCCAGGGCGACCCCCGTGCCCAGCACAGCTCCGGCCGTGATGAGGTTCCTCCGTGAGATGCCCCCGGGTGCGGCGGAGGCGGTCCGGTCGTCCGAGAGGTCCAGTGCGCTCATGATGTGCTCCTTGACGCGGGGCGGGGCCGTCCGATGGCACGGTGTCCCCGCCACGGTGGATAAGGTGGGCGCGACCGGGCCGGGCGGTCCTCGTCGTCCCCGCCTGCCGGGTCGGTCCCGGCACGGTTTCCCGGTCGCACGGACATCGTCCGACCCGCGGTGTGATCCTGGCGTGACTACCGTCGAGGCATGTCAGAGGCGTGTCAGAGCTATGACCGAGGGCGAGGCCGCCGGTGGCCGTGCGCTCGGACGAGCGCGCCGCGGCTCGGCGCGGGAGCCGGGCTCAGAAGCGGCGGCGGACCCGGATGGTGTTCGCCAGGCGCCGGACCTTGGGCACGTTGGTGGAGAGCACGAGGTAGCCGGTGAGGGTGCCCACGGTGGTCGCGCCGCCGGCGATGAGAGGGGTGTGGAACTTCCGCCACCGGTCCGGATCGGACGCGAGGATGTGGGCCATGCCGTTGATGGACGCGGCGATCACCGCGCCGGCCACCACCTGGTGGCCGATCTTCTCGCCCCGCTTGAGCAGCGGCTCGAACTCGTCGGCGCGCAGGTGCACGTCGAAGCCGCCGCGCTCCAGGACCACGATGAGCCGCCGGAGGTACTCGGGGGCCTCGATGCCCATCTGCATCGCGTCCTGCAGGATGTCGCGCAGCCGCTTGGCCAGGATCTCGGGGGAGAGCCGGTGCAGCACGAACCGCTGCGCGTACGGGGTGAGGACCGAGACGAGGTCGAACTCCGGGTCCAGACCGGTGCCCACGGACTCCGCCGTGACGAGCATCCGCAGGAACAGGGCGGACTCGCGCGGCAGGTGCATCCGGTAGCGGCGCAGCAGTCCGATGAGGTCGCCCATGAGGTGACCCACCCGCACCTCGTGCAGGGGCTTGTTCGAGTAGCGGCGCAGCAGGATCGCCACGTCCCGCTCGAGCTCCTTCTTGTTGACGTCCTGCTCCTGCGAGGTCAGCCCCAGCAGTCCCGCGGCGGCCCGCCGCGGGTTCTCCTGGACCACGCCGAGCATCAGGGTCACCAGGTGGTCCCGGAAGTCGTCGGTCAAGGTGCCCATCATCCCGAAGTCGATGATGCCGATCCGACCGCCGGTCTCCACGAAGAGGTTGCCGGGGTGCGGGTCCGCGTGGAAGAAGCCGTGCTCGAAGATCATCCGGCAGATGGCCTCGGTCGAGTCCACGGCCAGCAGGTGCCGGTCGAGGCCGGCGTCCTCGAGGGCGGGGTAGTCGTTGATCTTGATCCCCCGGATCCGCTCCATCGTGAGGATCCGGGAGGTCGAGGCCTCCCAGAAGATCTCCGGGATGTGCACCCGGGGGTCGCCCATGAAGTTCTCGGCCATCCGCTGGGCGTTGCGGGCCTCCGTGAGGTAGTCCATCTCGTCCCGCAGGGACTGGGCGAACTCGTCCGCGAGGCCCTCGAGGTCGAAGTGCTCCACCGCCGGCCAGTAGGTGGACAGCAGCTTGGCCAGCTCCGAGAGGATCTCGAGGTCACGGTTGACGTCCTCGACGACGCCGGGGCGGCGCACCTTCACGATGACGTCCACCCCCTTGTAGACGGCCGCGTGCGCCTGACCGATCGAGCCCGTGGCGAGGGGCACGGGGTCGATCTGGGCGAGGATCTCCTCGGCCGCGGAGTCCGGCTCGGACTCGATCATCGCGCGGATCCGGTCCGGCGGCACCGGGGGCGAGTTGTCCTGCAGCCGCGTCAGCTCCTGCACGTACCGCGGCGGCAGCAGGTCCGGCCGGGTCGAGACGACCTGGCCGAGCTTCACGAAGGTGGGACCGAGCTCCTCGAGGGCCTGCCGCAGGTGGACGGGCTGGCTGTAGAGCTTGTCCGGGTCGATGAGCCGGACCCGGGCCAGAGGTGCACGCCACTCCTCCTTGATCCCGCCGAGGGCGAAGCCGAAGCCGTGCTTCGACAGCACCTCGAGGATCTGGAGGAAGCGTTCCCGTCGGCTGATCATCGGCGGGCCACTCCGGTGCTCATCCGGGCCAGGTAGAACGACATGAACCCGGTCGCGACGGCCACGATGAAGCACAGGGCGCTCACCAGCGGCTCGATGCCGAGGAAGACCACGCCCACCGCGCCCAGCAGCAGGGTCATGGCGAGCAGCACCCACACCGCCACGTGCACCCGGCCGAGCACGCCGACGCCGACCCCCGGGCCGGCGGAGGACCGCTGGGCGGTCACGTCGTCGTCGTGCGGGGCGCGCTCGGCGCCGCCGGACGCCGCGGCGGACACGGCCAGGCCCTTGCGCCACTTCTTCGCGTTGCGCGAGCGGTCGGCCTCGGCCGGGACGTAGGCGTCCGGGACGGGGTAGCTGTCGGCGGGCGGCAGGAGCTCGGGGACGTCGTTGGGCAGCTGCTCGAACCACTCCGCGGGGATCTCCTCCGGGCGCGCGGCCTGGAGCGTCATGGAGACCTCGAAGGCCGAGCCCCGGATGGTGCCCCACACCGCGGTGAGCTTCTCCTGCTGGAAGGCGTGGTCGATGATCGGGATGAGCTGCTGGGACATCTGGGTGGAGAGCCGGCCCACCTGGCGGCGCTCGTAGAGCACGTCCACGATGTCAAGGGTCTGCCCGTGGTGGTTGCGGACCTTGTTGGTCTCCAGGGTCAGCATCACCCGGCCCTCCCCGGACGGGGGGATCACGCTGTGCAGGTACTCGGCGAACTCCTGCTCGTCCAGGACCTTGATCGACGGACCCTGCGGCAGCACCGCCGCGTGCGTCGGGGGCGTGTTGAGCGGGAACAGCAGGTCCGGGGCCGCGATCGAGAGCCGGGCCGTGGCGTCGACCTCCGCCTGCCCGTCCTGGCGCAGGACCGTGGCCTCCAGCTTCAGCGGCGCCACCGGCGTGTAGCCGGAGGCGATGACACGCGCGAGGTAGGGCCAGTACCGCTGCGCGTCCTGCTGGGCGAGGTGCCCGATCTTGTTGGGCCCGATCCGCACCGAGACCGTGTGGGGGTCGAAGGGGTTGTCAGGTTCCGGGACCAGCGCCGCGTTGCCCGTCCAGGTGCGCAGCTTGCCGAAGGACAGACCGCCGAACACCCGCATGATCTCGGTGTCGTAGAAGTTCTCCGTGACGATCTCCAGAGAGCCGCGGTCGTTGAGCGCGTAGTCGGTCATGGTCTCCCTCGATGGAGCTGGGGCATCAAGTCGTCCTCAGCATCTCACGATTCCCGGGACGCCCGGTTCATTGTCCGACCCGTACGGTGTCCGTGCTGACTGGTGCAATGATGGCCGATCAGGACACCGGGCGGGCCCCGGTGACCGCCCGGGACGAGAGTCGCACCGGGATCCGTGAAGGAGGCGCGAGGATGCCCCAGGGCCAGGTCCCCCCGCCCGAGCCCGGCCGCCCGGCGGTGGACGCGGACGTGCTGCGCGCGCTGTTCCTCAGTCCCGCCGACTGGATCCACCGCCGCGTGGAGTCCGTGCTCATGAGCCCCGACGGCGTCACCCGCCGGAAGGTCTCCCTCGACGTCGACCTCGCCGCGCGCGCCCCGTGGCCGGTCGACACCGCCGGCCGGCTGCTGGTGCCCGTGACCATCCAGGCCAAGCAGCCCCTGCGCAACTTCGACGCCGTCTGCCAGGGCGACCCCGTCCCGGTCCTCGGCACGGAGGACAACGGCACGCTCGCCGAGCTGCTCCTGTGCGGGCTGATCCCGGAGCAGCTGCCGCCGGCCGAGGCCGCCGTCCTGGCGCACGACCACGTCCCGGCGATCGTGCACGCCCCCGAGCTGCTCGTGGAGGACGCCCTCGACGGGTTCTGGGCCTACTGCGAGCACCTGCGCGTGGTCGTGCAGGAGCTCGTCGACCGGGGGCGGCTCCCGGCGGAGGACGCCGAGCACTGGGACGCCGACCTCGCCCTGTTCACCACGGTGGCCGACCAGCTGGCCCGCGGCTTCCTGCTGACCTTCGCGCTGCCGGCGGAGTTCGCGGGCCGCCGGCTCGTGCTCAAGTACTCGATGGACGAGCAGTACGCCGCCGGCGGGAGGCCGCGCGCCCGGGACCGGCTGCGGCACTGCTGGATGCCCTGGGTGGGCAGGGTCGGCCTGCACGACCTCGCGTCCTGCCGCAGCTTCCACGTGGAACTGACGGTGCCGCCGGAGGTCCGACTGCACGAGTTCACGGTCCTCTCGCACGAGGGCGGGCACCCCGGCCCCGGGGGGTCGCACCGGGCGGTGGACCGGGTGCTCGCCGAGGACCGCACCGTGCGGCGGTGGCCCGGGGCGGTGCGCGGCCACCTGGCGCTGCGGCCCACGTCCCGTTTCGACGACGCCTTCTGCGAGCTGGTGATCCTGCCGGCGCGGCAGGGGATCACGGGGTTCGCGTCCGTGGCGGTCAGTCTCATCACCGCGGTCCTGCTGCTCGTGGGGATCGTGGGGATCGTGCAGGAGCACGTCCTGGGACCCGGCTGGCAGGTGCCCTCCGCGGCGGCGTCGATCGTGATGTCCGTGGTGGCGGTGCTGCTGTCCTGGATCAACCGGCAGCCGGAGCACGACATCTCCGTGCGCGTGATGCGCCCCCTGCGCTACGCGCTGAACCTGGAGGCCCTCGTCATGCTGATGCTCGCCGGCGCGGCGTCGGTCCCCCTCACCGCGGGGGCCGCCGCGGCGTACTGGTCGGTGCTCGTGCTGCTGCACGTGCTGTCCCTCGTGCTCGTGGCGCGCACCTGGTGGGTGCGGCGGTCCGTGGACCGGGGCTGGTACACCTCCCGGGCGCGGCGGCACGGCCGATGACCGGCGGCGCTCTGTTCAGTGGGGCGGCGGCCTCCTACACTGGAGATGTCACGGAAAGGATCCACCATGGCCTATGACGCCCGGACCGGTCCGCAGGCGCCCCAGCCGCGCCGCGAGCACCGCAACGACTCCAAGGTGAACCTGCTGCAGCTGGGCAACTCGTCGATGTCGCTCGGCCAGAGCCTCGACCGGCGGGTCTTCAAGTCCAACGAGGACGCCCAGCGCGCCGTCGACCGCGTGCTGCGCCGCTCGGGGCGCCCCGCCGCCTGAGCCCGCTCCGCCCGGAACCGCACGAGTCCCCGAGCAGTCGCCGTCCCCTCGTTCGAAGCGGGGGGGGACGGCGAGTGCTCGGGGACTCGGCGTGAGGGGTCAGGGACGCGCCGCCGCCTGGGCGCGCAGGGCCCGCAGCAGGTGGTCCCGCTCCTCGACCAGGACCCGGCGCAGGGCGGCGGGAGCCCCGGCGTGGTTGCTCAGCCACAGCTCCGTGCGGGCGAGCACGGGGTGGCGCTCGGGGTCGTGGCCCGGCTCGAGGTCGGCCCCCGCCGGATAGAGCCCCTGCACGATGCGGGTGGCCATCCCGATGGACCGGCGCGCCCAGACCTCCTCCAGCATGACGAAGTACTGCTCGCGGTACGGCTCCACCAGCTCCGCCGGGCCCAGCTGGAAGCCGGTGATCGTGGCGCTCAGCAGGTCGTTGGACAGCTCGTCGCCGGTGATCGCCTCCCACGCCTCGGCCTTGGCACGGGGGAGCGGGCGGGCGGCGCGGGCGCGGGCCCACCCGACCTGCCCGGTGCGGGTCCGGTCGCCGGCACGCTCTCGCTCCAGGGCGGCCTCCAGCTCGGGGTCCTCGCCGTGGCCCGTGGCCGCGAGCGCGGTCCACAGCGCCCAGCGCAGCTCCGAGCCCAACCGGAGCCCGGGCAACGCGTCCCGCCCGCCGAGGAGGTCGCGCAGCCAGCCGGCGTGGCTCCCGTCGCGGCGGGCCGTGCGGGCGGTGAGCCGGGCGAGGGCCAGCTGCCGGTCGCCGCCGGGGTCGGCGCGGCGCAGCTCCCGGACGGCGGCGTCGAGCAGCCGCCCCCGCAGCCGGTCCCGCCGTGCGGTCGGGGTGAAGCGCTCGACGGCCTCCACGGCGTGGTCCACGGCGGTGACGAGCATCCCGGTCCGCGGTTCGGTGAAGCCGTGGTCCAGGACGGCGCCCACCCAGTCCCCGGGGTCGAGCTCGGCGTCCCGGGTGGCGTTCCACAGCCCCGACCAGACCTGGGCACGGGCCATGTCGTCCTCCACGGAGGACAGGGAGCTCAGGGCCGTGGTGAGCGACAGCGCGTCCAGGCGGGTCTTGGCGTAGGTGAGGTCCTCGTCGTTGACCACCAGCAGGGAGGCGGTCGAGCCCACGAGCTCGGGGACCTCCACGGACGCCGCGGCAGGCAGGTCCACGCTGACCGTGCCGGTGCGCACCAGGACGTCACCGGGTCCGCGCTCGTAGCCGCCCAGCAGCAGCCGGTGCGGGCGCAGCACCCCGGCCCCGGGATCCTGGAGCAGCGCGGCGAAGGTCACGGTGCCGTCGTCGTCCCGGGCGAGGTCCAAGGCCAGGGAGGAGACGCCGGAAGTGCCCAGCCAGGAGTCCGCCCAGCCGCGCACGTCCCGTCCGGAGGCCTCCTCGAGCACGGCCAGGAAGTCCTCGAGGGTGGTGGACCCGTAGGCGTGGCGGCGGAAGTAGGCGCGGCACGCGTCGACGAACGGGTCGTAGCCCACGAACGCGACCAGCTGCTTGAGCACCGCGGCGCCCTTGGCGTAGGTGATGCCGTCGAAGTTCTGCCGGGCGGCCTCGAGATCCTGGATGTCGGCGACCACGGGGTGCGTGGTGGGCAGCTGGTCCTGCCGGTAGGCCCAGGCCTTCCGGCGGTCCGCGAACGCGATCCACGCCTCCTCGAAGTCCGTGGCCTGCACGGACGCGTGGGCGCCCATGAACTCGGCGAAGGACTCCTTGAGCCACAGGTCGTCCCACCACGTCATGGTCACGAGATCCCCGAACCACATGTGGGACATCTCGTGCATGAGGGTGTTGGCCCGCCCCTGGTACTGGGCCCGGGTGGCGCCGTCCGGGAACAGGTACTCCTCGGTGAAGGTCACCAGCCCGGGGTTCTCCATGGCGCCCAGGTTGTACTCGGGCACGAACGCCTGCTCGTACTTCCCGAAGGGGTACGGGTAGCCGAACAGCTCGGTGAAGAACGTCAGGCCCTGCCGGGTGAGGTCGAACAGCTCGCGGGCGCCGGTGCCCGCGTCCAGGTGCTCCGCCAGCGAGGCGCGGCAGTACAGGGCCAGCGGCACGGACATGCGGCTGCCGTCCTCGAAGGAGTGCCGCCACTCGCCCAAGACCCGGTGGTACGGGCCCGCCAGCACCGTGGTGATGTACGTGGAGATCCGCTCCGTGGGGGCGAACTCGTGGCGCACCGCACCGGGCCGCTCGGCCTCCGGGGCGGAGGACACCGCCATGCGCACCCCGTTGGACGAGACCTGCCAGCCGTCCGGGGCCAGGACCGTGAACCGGAAGGACGCCTTGAGGTCCGGCTGCTCGAAGTTCGCGAAGACCCGGCGGGCGTCCGCCGGCTCGTACTGCGTGTACAGGTAGACCCGGCCGTCGGCCGGATCCACGAACCGGTGCATCCCCTCGCCGGAGCGGGAGTACAGGCCCCGCCCGGCCACCGTCACCTCGTTGGTCGCCCCGAGGGACGGCAGACGGACCCGAGCGCCCTCGACGACGTCGTCCGGATCCAGCTCCCGGCCGTTGACCGTCACCGACTCCACGGAGTGGCCGATGAAGTCCAGGAACGTCTGGGCGCCCTCCTCCGCGCCGAAGCGCACCGTGGTCACGGACCGGAACGAGTCCGCCTCCGGGTCCGGTGCGGTGGACAGGTCCAGCAGCACGTCGTAGCTCTCCACGGCGACGAGCTCGGAACGGTCGGCGGTCTCGCGGCGGGTCAGGTTGTCGTTGCGCACCGTGCCATTGAACCACCCGGACCGCCCCGCCCACCGGGCCCTGGACAGCGGACGCGGCCGCCGTAGGCTGGAGCGCGACCCCGCCCGTGCGCACCAGGAGGACACGATGGCCGACCAGGACCGCCGGACCCTGCTCGCCGGTGCCCTGCTGGGGGCCGGCATCGCCGCCTCCGTGGTGGACCTCGCCGTCTTCCACCTGCTCCTGCACTGGCACCACTTCTACGACCTGTCCACCACCGGAGTCGCCCTCGCCTCCGACGGGCTCTTCCACGCCTTCGGCTGGTTCGCCACCGTGGGCTCCCTCTTCCTGCTCGCCGACATCCGGCGCCGGGGCGCCCTGTCCTGGGGCCGCTGGACCGGGGCTCTGCTCGCGGGCCTCGGCGCGTTCCAGCTCTTCGACGGCGTGGTCCTGCACAAGGTGCTCCGGATCCACCAGATCCGCTACGACGTGGACCTGCTGGTCTACGACGCCACCTGGATCGGCACGGCGGTGCTCGCGCTCGCGGCCGGACTGCTGCTGCTGCACCGGGCCCGCCCGGTCCGCCCCGGGCGATGACCGACCACCACGGCACCACCGGCTGGGCCCTCTTCGACGGGACCGTCCTCGTCCTGCTCGTCCTGGGCGCCGCGGGCTACGCCACGGGTCTGTGGGCGGCACGGCACCGAGCTCCGTGGCCGGTGCACCGCGCGGTGCTGTGGGGCGCGGGGCTGCTCTGCGCCGGAACGGCGCTGGTGGGGCCCCTGGCGGTCGCCGCCCGCACCTCCTTCACCGCCCACATGGCCGGCCACCTGCTGCTGGGGATGGCCGCCCCGCTGCTGCTGGTGCTCGCCGCACCCGTGACCCTGGCGCTGCGCGCGCTGCCCGTGGCCCGGGCCCGGACCGTGTCCGGTCTCCTCCGCACGCCGCCGGTCCGGGCCGTGACCCACCCGGTGGTGGCGGGAACGCTCAACGCGGGCGGCCTGTGGCTGCTCTACACCACCGGGCTGTACGGACTCGTGCACACCTCGGTGCCCGTGCACGCGGCGGTGCACCTCCACGTCCTCCTGGCGGGCTGTGTCTTCACCGCGGCCGTGGTGGGGGTGGATCCGGATCCGCACCGGGGCTCCTTCCGGCTGCGCGCGGCGGTGCTGGTCGGTTTCCTGGCGGCCCACTCGGCGCTCGCCAAGCACCTGTACGGGCACCCGCCGGAGGGCGTCGGAGCGTCGGAGGCCCGCGTGGGCGCGCAGCTCATGTACTACGGCGGGGACGCGGTGGACGTGGCGCTGGTCGTCGTGCTCTTCGCGCAGTGGTACGTCTCCGGCCGTCCGCGCGCGCGGTCGATCGCCTGAGCGGACCGGGTCACGCTCCGGGTGCCGTGTCCCGGCGGGCCTCCAGCTCGGCCACGAGCTCCTCGTGGCGGTCCTGCGTCACGGGGTGGGGGCCGTCGGCGTTCACCAGGTACTCGTGCTCGAGCTGGCACACGACCCTGCTGTGCAGGACCTGCAGCTCCACGAGGGACAGGGCGGAGAGCTCTCCGGGGAAGTCGCAGTCCGGGCCCAGGCACGTGTCGCACTCCCGGTTCCGCCCGGCACCGGTGTCCGCCGGGGACCGGACGACGTCGAGGTCGTTCACGCCGCCACCCCGCCCTGTCCGGCGCCGTGCCAGGAGGAGGGGGCCGGCGCGTGCGCCCGGCCCGGCGGACGGGTCGCCTCGGTGAGTCCGAACGGCACCGGCCGGGTGAGGACCTGCACGGGGCCTCCCGGCTCGGGGCCGTGGTCGAGGGACCACCGCAGCAGGTCCAGACCGCCCGGGTCCACGTGCTGGGCGCCCGTGAGGTCCACGGTGACGGCCGCGCCCGGGAACAGGGTGCGGGCGCGGCTGACCAGCGGGGTCAGGCTCCGATGATTGCGCTCGGTGAGGTCGCCGGTGACCACCAGGTGAACGCACCGGGTGTCCACTTCGACCTGCACGACGACGGACAGGGACTGGTCCATGGAGGGGTCCTTCCACGACAGGACGTCACGGCCGGCTGCTCGACCCGTGCCTACGAGCTTAGATGCCTGTGACCTGGGTCACCAGACGCTGTGCCGAGTCGTTATCGGGGGTGACGGTGCCCACGGTTCGCCCGCCGAGTCGCCGTGAAGGCCGGTGCGCCCGGTAGCGTCGAGGCCATGCACACACTCGTGGTCGGTTGGTCCAGCGTCCTGCACGGCGAGGCGACGGCCGGCGACGTCCTCGCCATGGACGCCGTCGCCGACGCCCTCGGCACGGCGGGCATCCCGCACGACGTCGCGTGGAGCGCAGTCATGTGCCCGCCGGGAGGCCTGCGGCTCGACGACGTCGACCCCGCCCACTACACCCACCTGCTGTTCGTGTGCGGCCCGGCGACCGGGCGGTCGATCGCCGGTCTGCACGAGCGCTTCGCCCACTGCCGCCGGATCGCGGTCGGGGTCAGCGTCCTCGACCCCGAGGACCCGGTGACCGCCGGGTTCCACCGCGTCATCGCGCGCGACCGCCCCGGTGCGGACGCCGGCCGGGATCTCGCGGCGCGGGCCGTGCCCCAGCTCGTGCCCGTGCTCGGGGTCTACCTCACCTCGGGGCAGCACGAGTACGGCGCCCGCCGCCGGCACGACTCCGTCCGGACCGGGCTGGAGGACTGGCTGGGCCGGCTCGACGCCGCCCGGCTGCCGCTGGACACCCGGCTGGACCCGAGGGACTGGCGGCTGCCCGCCACCGCGGCCCAGGCCGGCTCGGTCATCGCCCGGCTCGACACCGTGGTGACCATGCGCATGCACGGTCTCGTCCTGGCGCTGCGGGGCGGGGTTCCCGTGCTCGCCGTCGACCCCGTCGCGGGCGGCGGGAAGGTCACGGCCCAGGCGCGGGCGTGGGACTGGCCGGCCGTGGTGGGCGCGGACGAGCTCGTCCCCGACCGGCTCGACGAGCAGCTGGGCTGGTGCCTGTCGCCGGCGGGGCGCGCGGCTGCCGAGGCGAGGGCGGCGCTGGCCCCCAGCGGGTTCGAGCAGCTCGACGAGCTCGTCCGGGACCTCCTCGGGGACCTGTCCGGGGAACCGGGCCGGGACGCCGACGGCGCGTTCGACCGGGAACTCGGCGGCGAGCTGGTCGAGGCGGCGGAGACCCGGCCGCACCGTGCGTGAGACAGCCCCTACATCAGCCGCCTGATGATTTTGTGCCATACTCCGAACCATGAACTACCTGGGCGTCAACGCGATTTTTCACGACCCCGCGGCGGCTCTCGTCGTGGACGGCAGAGTGGTGGCCGCGGCGGAGGAGGAGCGCTTCTCCCGCCGCAAGCACGGCAAGCGTCCCGTGCCGTTCTCGGCGTGGGAGCTGCCCGAACAGGCGATGCGCTGGTGCCTCGCCGAGGCCGGGCTGACGCCGGCGGACCTGGACGCCGTGGGCTACTCCTTCGACCCCGCCATCGCCGCCGAGATGCCGGACGACCCGTACGACCCCGTGCGCGTGGACTACGCCCGGCGGGCCCCCGGGTTCCTCGCCGAGGCCCTGCCGGGCCTGGACCGCGGGAAGGTCCGCTTCGTGGAGCACCACGTGGCCCACGCCGCCTCCGCCGGCCTCGCCGCGCCCACCCGCACGAGCAGCGTCCTGGTGGTCGACGGCCGCGGCGAGGCGCACTCGCACCTGGCCGGCCGCTACCGGGACGGTGAGCTGGAGATCCTGCACCGCCAGGCCCTGCCCGAGTCCCTCGGCCTGCTCTACGAGTCCCTGACCGACCACCTGGGCTTCCTGCGCTCGAGCGACGAGTTCAAGGTCATGGCCCTGGCCTCCTACGGCGAGCCCCGCTTCCTGCCCGAGCTGCGCGAGATCGTCCGCGCCAAGGGCGACGGCGGCTTCTGCGCCCAGGCCCCGGACTGGACCCGCTTCGCGCCCCGCCGGATCGACGACGGCACGTGGGGCGGCGACCACGCCGACCTCGCCGCCTCGGTCCAGGCCGTGGTCGAGGAGGTCCTGGTCGACCTGGCCACCTGGCTGCACGAACAGACCGGGGACAGGGTCCTGACGATGGCCGGCGGCACGGCCCTGAACTGCGTGGCCAACTCCCGGATCTGGCGCGAGACGCCCTTCGAGGAGGTCTGGGTGCAGCCCGCCTCCGGGGACTCCGGCACCGCGCTCGGCGCCGCCCTGCACCTGGCCCAGGAGGCCGGGGACCTCGGCGAGCCCCAGCCCACCGCGGCCCTCGGGCGCAGCTGGTCCGCCGAGGAGCTCGCGCAGTGGCTGAGCACCGCGCAGGTGCCCTTCACCACCCCGGACGACCTCGCCGGCGAGGTCGCCGACATCCTCACGGACAACGGCGTGATCGCCTGGTTCGACGGCCGCAGCGAGTTCGGCCCCCGGGCCCTGGGCCGCCGCTCCCTGCTCGCGAACCCGATCCACCCCGACAACCTCGAGCGGCTCAACGACGTCAAGGGCCGCGAGCAGTTCCGGCCGGTCGCGCCCATGGTCCTCGAGGAGCGCGCCGCGGAGATCTTCGGCGGAGGCCCGATGCCCAGCCCCTTCATGCTCTTCGTGCACGACGTGGCCCCCGAGTGGCGGGAGCGGATCCCCACCGTGACCCACGTGGACGGCACGGCCCGGATCCAGACGGTCACCGACGAGGACAATCCCGGGATCGCGGCGCTGCTGCGGGCCTTCGACGAGCGCACGGGCGTGCCCGTCGTCGTCAACACCTCGCTCAACACCGCCGGCCGGCCCATGGTCGACGACCCGCGCGACGCCCTCGAGCTCTTCGGCTCCGCCCCTGTGGCCGCGCTCGTGCTCGGGCCGCACCTGGTCCGCCGCGCCGCGTTCTTCCAGGAGGCCGAGTGACGACCGGGATCTCCCGCCACGCGAGCTACGCCGTGGTCGTCCCCTCGGTGGGGCGCCCGACCCTCCAGTGGCTGCTGGACACCCTCTCCGCCCAGGACGTCGACGCGCAGCACCCCGGGCCGCTCGAGGTCGTCGTGGTCGACGACCGGCGCGGCGACGTGGAGCCACTGCGGCTGAGCGTGCCGGACACCGTGGCCTGGACCGTGCGCACCGTCCGCGGCTACGGGCGCGGCCCGGCCGCCGCGCGCAACCGGGGCTGGCGGGCCGCCCGCCGCTCGGGGGC
This sequence comes from Kocuria rhizosphaericola, assembly GCF_044462205.1. Lineage (NCBI taxonomy): Bacteria > Bacillati > Actinomycetota > Actinomycetes > Micrococcales > Micrococcaceae > Kocuria > Kocuria rhizosphaericola. The sequence goes on from NZ_JBISWK010000149.1 coordinate 17,046, forward strand.
GGAGTGGATCGCCTTCCTCGACGACGACGTGGAGCTGCCGGCCGGCTGGGCCCAGCGCCTCGCCGAGGACCTCGCCGCCTGCGGGCCCGAGATCGGCGCGGCCCAGGGCCGGATCGACGTGCCCCTGCCCAGCTCCCGCCGGCCCACCGACTGGGAGCGCAACACCGCGTCCCTCCAGGACGCCGACTGGGCGACCGCGGACATGGCCTACCGGGTGGCCGCCCTCGAGGCCGTCTCCGGCTTCGACGAGCGCTTCCCGCGGGCCTACCGCGAGGACGCGGACCTCGCGCTGCGCGTGCGCCGCGCCGGGTGGCAGCTGGTGCGCGGGCAGCGCCGGATCACCCACCCCGTGCGTCCTACCGACGACCTCGTGAGCCTGCGAGTTCAGGCCGGCAACGCCGACGACGCCCTGATGCGCCGCCTGCACGGGCCCGACTGGCGCCGCGCGGCCGAGGCCCCTCCCGGCGGCTTCCGGTGGCACGCCGCGACGGTCGCCGCCCTGGGCG
>NZ_JBISWK010000150.1:0-7598 GCF_044462205.1 Kocuria rhizosphaericola
AGGATGATCGCCAGGCCCCAGGAGAGGTAGATGAGCCGGTCCAGCAGCCCGTCGATGAGGAAGTACAGCTGGCGCAGGCCCATCAGCGAGAACGCCACGGCGGTGAACACCAGGTAGGTCTGCTGGGTGAGGCCGAAGATCGCGGGGATCGAGTCCAGGGCGAAGAGGACGTCGGTGCCGCCGATGGCCACCATCACGAGCAGCATCGGCGTCATGACCTTCTTGCCGTTCTCGATCGTGAACAGCTTGTCGCCGTCGTACTCGTCCGAGGTGTGCATGAAGCGCTTGGCGGTGCGGATGATGAAGTTGTCGGCCTCGTCGTGGGCCGAGTCCGAGAGCTCGCCCTTGATCAGGGACCCGGCCGTCAGCAGCAGGATGAGGCCGAACAGGTAGAAGACCCAGGCGAACTGGTTGATCAGCCCCGCGCCCACGAAGATCAGGGCGGTGCGGGCGATCAGGGCGAAGGTGATGCCGAAGAGCAGGACCTTCTGCTGGTCCGCACGGGGGACCTTGAAGGAGGCCATGATGATGAGGAAGACGAAGAGGTTGTCGACCGACAGGGCCTTCTCGGTGATGTACCCGGCGTAGTACTCCCCGGCGTACTGGCCACCCCACTGGATGAGGACGAACAGGCCGAAGAGGAGGGCGAGGCCGACGTAGATCGCCGACCAGATCGCGGCTTCCTTCAGCTGGGGCTCGTGCGCCTTGCGCACGTGGAAGACGTAGTCGAAGAGCAGCAGGCCGACGATCGCGACGATCGTCACGGCCCACACGGTGGTGGAGACGTCCATAAGAGGTGTGCTTTCCGGGTCGGTTACAGGACCGCCGTAAGTCTCTCCGCCGCTCCGCAGGGACCTCTCCGGTCCGTGCTGCCGAGTTCGGCCGCTGCGTCCGGCCGGGAATCGACTCCCCGACGTACTGACGTCCACAGCGCTGAGGGATACTCCCCTAAAGCTTTCCCGATTGTATACGAGGCCCCGTGCCGCCGCTGTCATGAAGGACATATCCCAGACTGCGTGGCCCTCGGCCGGGTGACGGAGTGGGGAACACTCCGGAGGAGACGCCGGGAGCAGCCGGTGGAAGAGGGAGCGCCACAGTGGTGCTGTGGCGAGCTGCCGGCTGGAGCGTGGTCCTGTGTGCGGGCGACCGGTTTCGGCGCACTCCCGGGGGGCTCATTCGACCCGATCGGTGGCGGTGGTCCCCGCCGGTGGCAGGCGGGTGATCCGGACCCGTTCCACGCGGGTGCGGTCGGTGGCCAGGACCTCGAGCCGGTACTCGTCCACCTCCACGGCGTCGCCGGGGCGGGCTATCCGGCCCAGACGCTCCATGACGAACCCGCCCACGGTCTCGTAGGGGCCCTCGGGGATGGTCAGGCCGGTCTCGGCCGGTACTTCCTGGATGATCAGCCCGCCGTCCACCAGGACGGCCTCGCCCTTGCGCAGCACGGTGTCCTCGTGCTCGCGGGGCCCGGTGTCGAACTCGTCGTAGATCTCGCCCACGAGCTCCTCGACGAGGTCCTCCAGGGTCACGATGCCGGCTGTGCCGCCGTATTCGTCGACCACGATCCCGATGTGGTGGCCTCCCTTGCGCATGAACTGCAGGGTGCGCAGCACGTGGTTGGTCCTGGGCAGGAAGGGGACCGGGCGCACGATCTCGCCCAGGGTGCGCGGTGGGGCCTCGATGACCCCATCACCGTCGGCGTCCACCACCACGAGGTCGCGGATGTGCACGAAGCCCAGGATGTCGTCGATGTCCTCGCCCGTGACGGGGTAGCGGGAGTGCGGCAGGGACAGGGCGGTGCGGTAGGCCTGGGTGACGGGCAGGGTGCCGTCCAGGAACGCCACGTCGGTGCGCGGGCGCATGACCTCGGCCAGACGACGGTCCCCGGCCTCGAAGACGTCGGTGAGGATCGACCGCGACACCGGTCCGATGCCGCGGGTGTCCACGACCATCTCCCGGATCTCGTCGGCTGAGACTTCCTCCGTGGCCGCGTGCGGGTCCCCGCCGAGCAGACGGACCACCGCGTTGGTGGAGGCCGACAGCAACCAGATCACCGGGCGCATCAGCTTCGCGAACAGGTTCAGCGGCGGGGCCAGGATCCGGGTGAACCCCACGGAGCGCTGCATGGCCAGGCGTTTGGGCACCAGCTCCCCGAACACCAGGGAGAGGTAGGCGACGACGAGCGTCATCCCGATCAACGCCACGGTCTGCGCGGCGGTCTCGGACAGCCCGACCCGCTGGAACAGTGGCGCCACGTCGGGGGCGATGGTCGAGGCCCCATAGGCGGAGGAGAAGAACCCCGCCACCGTCACGCCGATCTGCACGGCCGCCAGGAAGAGGTTCGGGTTCCGCACCAGTGCGGCGGTGCGGGCGCCCTTCCGGCCGGAGCGCTCGATCCGCTTGATCTGGCTTTCCCGCAGGCTCACGATCGCCATCTCGGTGCCGGCGAAGACACCCCCGACCACGACGAAGGCCAGCACGAGCAGAAGGTTGACGAGTGTGTCGGAGTCCATGGATTCCACGCTACCGGCCGGGTGGTCAGGGGCACCCCCTGGTGGGGCGGGCGGTCCGTCGGGAGCTGGATGCCTCAGCTGACCGCCCGCCGGCCCTTCTCGAGGACCACCAGGATGCCGGTCTCCCATTTCGACGCGACCAGTCCCGGGCGGCGCGACATCCACGAGAACACCACCGGGCTGCAGCGCCTGTACTCATCAGGGGCACCGTCCTGTCCATGGACGTATCCGCCGACGTGGCCCATTCCGCCACGGAAGTCAGCTCCCGGCCACGCAGGCGCTCGGCTGGGGTGACCCCAGCCGAACGTCTGGCGTGATCTGGGGTTCAACAGGTGAGCAACACCGGTGTTGCAGGGACCCCTGGAAACTGCCTGCCGCCACGGGGGCAGTTGTCACGTGTCGTCGGCAGGAAAGCAAGCTGGTCGAATCATTGCCACACCTCGGGGTGACAGCCTTCGGACTGGGCAAGTGGCTTTCCAATGAAGGATGGTGCCCCGACAGTCTGGCCGGATAGGTGGCAGCATCGCATGGGTTGCTGCCGTGCCCGTGGTGGGTCAGTTGCTCGGAGTCGCGTCCTGTGGCTCTGCCACGGTCACGTTATCGGCCCGCAGGAAGGGCTGGCCGTGGTAGTACGCCAGTTCATCGGGACCTGGATCTCCTCCCACGTTCTCTTCGACCACCGGGGGGTTGAACACCTCGTGGATCGTGCCGGTGACCGCCACGGTCTCTCCGGCCTCGGGGCTGGCCTCCTCCGGGTTGTAGAACACCAGCAGCGGCGCCAGGGTGGTGTCCTCAGTACCGGTGATCGTGAAGCCCACGGGAGCGACGGTCTCCTGGACCTGTCCGGTGACGATCACCTCCATGCCGCCGTAGTCCTCCCGCATGTCGACGAAAGCGCTGTCGTAGGGGCCGATGTAAGGTTCCGTCGGCTCGCCGCCTTCCAGGATCCCGTCCTCCTGGGTGCTCTCGGCCTCCTCGACCGGGTCTGCCGTGTCTGTCGTGCCCGCGCCGCAGGAGGTCAGTCCCAGACCGGCGACGGCGAGGGCGGCTGCGGCGGTCGTGCGGAGTGTGGGGCGTCGGGACGATGTCACGGTGAACCTCCTGCAGGTGGGCCGCCAACGGGGAACCCCGGGGCGTGCGGATCGGCTGGTCCCCGACCGTAACAACGAAGATGCTGCCCGCGGGCCGGGCCGGCGCACATTGTGATCGTCCCGTGACCGGCTGACCGGCTGATCGGCAGCCGGGGCATGATGCCTCTGGTCGGCACCAGGGGTGGGTCAGTCGGAGCCGGGGGAGCTCTTGGCCTGGACGGTGTGGGTGAGGGTCATCAGCAGCAGCCCGCCGACGAGGTTCCCGGCGACCGCCAGGGCGAAGTTCTGTCCCAGGTCCCCGTAGGTGACGGCGGCACCGAGCCAGATGCCGAAGAGCAGGTGCAACCCGGAGACGACGACGTGGTCGAAGGGACCCAGGGCGAGGAAGACTCCGACCAGGTAGGCCAGCACGATGCGGGCGGTGGCGGAGTCGGCGGCGTGCAGCAGGTAGGAGAGCAGGGTCAGCAGCGTGCCCGCGGCGATGGCCCGGGCGAAGGTCGCCCACCCGCTCTTGGTCGCGATGTCCTCGGCCACAGCGACGAGGACCTCGTGGGCCCCGGAGGGCAGGGCGCCTTCGACGGTGAAGATCGCGGCCATGACCGTCCCGCCCACGAGGTTGAGCGCCAGCACCAGGAGCCACAGCCGCCCCAGCCGGAACCAGACCGAGGCCCCCTGTCGGTCGATGGCGGCGGCGACGGGGTCGAAGAAGTTCTCGGTGAACAGCTCGGAGCGGCCGATGACGAGGAAGACCACTCCGGTGCCGAAGGCCATGGCGCCGGCCAGTTTGCCGGGGCCGGTGCCGAAGCTGGGGGCGATCAGCTCCTCGGCCATGGACAGGGCGACGATGCCGAAGACAATGGTGACCCCGGCGATGAACCCGGTCGAGGCCTGTTCCAGGGGTGGCATGGACAGCCGCCGTGCTCCCTCGTCCTTGGCGCGGTCGTAGATCTGGTCAGGGTTCGGTGCGCTCATGGACCACACCTACTCCACCGACTGCCCAGGAGCAATCAGTCCTCTGGCCGTTCTCCGGTGGATCGGTGAGTCGGCAGAGTCCTCACGGGGCTCAGGAGGATGAGCTCGGCTGGGCGTCCGTCTCCGTGCGGTCCAGCAGCTCGGCGAGGGCATCGTTCACGGCCTGGGCGTGGGTGAGGTTGACCATGTGCCCGGCGCCGGGGACGCTCACGAAGCGGGCACCGTCCCCGATGGTCTCGGCAAGGTGCTGGCCGCGCTGCCAGGGGATGGTCCGATCACGGTCGCCGGTGAGGACCAGCGTCGGGATGCGCCGGAAGACGCTCAGGGAATCGGTGCGGTTGTAGGCCACCATGGCCGGGTAGAAGGCGGACACCACGGACTGCTGGGTGCGGGTCAACGTGTCCTGCACGGCCGAGAAGACCTCGGGCGAGGGCCTGTCGTCACCGAAGAGCTGCTTGAGCAACCATCGGCGCCCCCAGGACCGGCGGAACGGAGCCACTCGATCGATGGCTGGAGCGAGAAGCCACAGCGACCACGCCGCTGCCTGGGCCAGGCCGGCGCGCACGGCGACGTGCGCCACCCGGTCGGGCATCTCCATCTTCGGCAGGTGTCCGGCGGCTGTGGACAGCAGGGCCACCCCGGTGATGCGGCCCCCGAAGATCTCGGGGCGCTGACCGGCCAGTGAGATGACCGCCATCCCGCCCATGGAGTGCCCTACGAGCACGATCGGTCCTTCGCCGGTCTGCTGGTCGATGACTTGCCCCAGATCCCGGCCCAGCCGGTCGATGGTGGCCGACCGGTAGGTCCCCCAGCCGCTGCGGCCGTGGCCGCGCTGGTCGAAGACCACCACCCGAGCACGCCGTTCCAGGGCTTCGCACTGGTACCGGAACTCCTGGGCGTGGGAGGCGAACCCGTGGGCGAACACCACGGTCACCGGGCCGTCCGCCCGGCCCAGGACCTCCGTCCACAGCTCCACCCCGTCATCGGTGCGGACCCCGGCCGGGCCGTCCGCCGGGCGGGAAGCCGGAACGAGGAACCGCACAGCAGCACCGAGGGTGGCCACGGCCGCGCCGGACAAGATCACCCACGACGCGGCGGCGGTCCTGTCACGGGGTCCGGCCCCGCTGCTGAGTCTGCCGCTCATCCTCTTCTCCTTCTCTACACGGTGACTGGCGGGATGACTGGGTCGTCCCGGGTATTCTCCGCCTGCACCTCAGGACGAATCCGCACGAACCGGTGGGCCGGGACAGTTGGGCTGTGGTGTGGCATGTCGGGAAGGGCTGGCAGCCAGGTGGCTGCTCCAAGAATCCGACGGCACCCGCTCCCGCGGCCACCGACGGTGGCGGTTGATGCACCCACCACCAAGGTTCACCGGCGTCAGGTCACTCGGTCAGGGACTGTTCCGGCCACGCTAGCAGCGCCTCGTGGGAGGTCTGGTCCGCACCGTCCGGGCCGCCGCGTTCAGGCGCGCGGCAGCCGGCCGTGACGGGAGCTCTGCTCTGCACCGGGGACCAGGGGCCTGCGGGTGGGCGTGCCCGTAGGGTGGGCGGATGGACATTCCTCACCTGCTGTGGAGCACCGTCCCGCCCTGGGCGACGATCACGTTCTTCGCCGTGGACCTGGTCATCCGTCTGGTGGCCCTGGGCACGGTCCCGCACAACCGGCGGCCCTCGGCGGCCTGGGGCTGGTTGCTGGTGATCTTCTTCTTCCCGATCCTGGGCGGGCTGGTGTTCCTTCTCCTGGGCCGGGCGGACCTGCCCGAGGACCGCCAGCACAAGCAGCGACAGGCGGCAGAACTGGTCGACGCCCACGGCCCCGGGACCGGGGCCCGTGAGGTCGAGGCGATGCCGGACTGGGCGGCCGAGACGGTGCGGCTGAACCAGCACAACGGCGCGTTCCCGGCGGCCGGCGGGCACCGGATCGAGGTCCTCGACGACTACGACGCCTCATTGGCCGCGATGGCCGAGACGATCCGGGGCGCGCAGCACTACGTGCACTTCGAGTTCTACATCACCGTGGCCGATCCCACGACCGAGCCGGTGATCGCCGCCCTGGAGGAGGCCCATGCCCGGGGGGTCACCGTGCGGGTGCTCGTCGACCACCTCGGTGCGGCCGGCTATCCCGGGTACAAGGACCTCCTCGGCCGCCTCGAGGAGGCGGGGATCGACTGGCGGCGGATGCTGCCCGTGCGGCCCTGGCGCGGGCAGTACCAGCGCCCGGACCTGCGCAACCACCGCAAGATCCTCGTGGTCGACGGGGTCGTGGCGTTCACGGGGTCGCAGAACGTCATCGACCGCTCCTACAACAAGAAGAAGAACAAAAGGCAGGGCCTGCAGTGGATCGGGATGATGGTCCGCCTCCAGGGACCGGCGGTCGGGCACCTGGACGCGCTGTTCGCCACGGACTGGTACTGCGAGACCGACGAGATGGTCCTGGGAACCGACCGGGCCCCGGCATCGACCCCGGACCGGTCTTCCCCGGGGGAGCTGGTGTGCCAGGTGCTGCCCTCGGGGCCGGGGCTGGCCCAGGAGTCCAACCAGCAGCTGTTCAACCATCTCTTCGCCTCCGCCCGGGAGCGGATCACCGTGTGCAGCCCCTACTTCGTGCCCGACGACTCGATGTACAACACCCTGCGCACCGCGGTGGGCCGCGGTGTGGAGGTGGACCTGTACATGGGCGAGACCTCCAACCACGCCCTGACCCACCACGCCCAGCGGTCCTTCTACGAGATGCTCATCCGCGACGGGATCCGCATCTTCCTGTACCAGGCTCCCTGGGTGCTGCACTCGAAGTTCGTGCTCATCGACGACGATGCCGCGGTGGTCGGGTCCTCCAACATGGACATCCGCTCCTTCGTGCTCGACCACGAGGTCAACCTCATGGTCGTCGACCGGGACTTCGTGGGCCGGCTGGACGAGATCGTGGCCGGCTACCGGGAGCACAGCCACGAACTGGAGCTGGCGGACTGGCTGGCGAGGCCCTGGTACCAGAAGTACCTCGACAACACCGCCCGCCTCACCTC
>NZ_JBISWK010000151.1:0-11911 GCF_044462205.1 Kocuria rhizosphaericola
TCCAGCACAACGATCCGTCCTTCGCCAACGTGTGGCAGGAGCTGCTGTGGCGCGGCCTCGTGCACGTGTCGACCGACGAGGCGGCCCTCGAGCGGTCGCTCGCGGAGGAGAAGGTCACCTATTACTGCGGGTTCGACCCCACCGCGGCGTCCCTGCACCTCGGGCACCTGGTGCAGCTGCTGCTCATGCGCCGGCTCCAGCTCGCCGGCCACCACCCGATCGGGCTCGTGGGCGGGTCCACCGGTCTGATCGGGGACCCGCGGCAGAGCTCCGAGCGGGTCCTGAACTCCCGGGAGACGGTCGCGCAGTGGGTGGACCTGCTGCGCGCCCAGGTCGAGCGCTTCCTCTCCTTCGAGGGCGAGAACCGGGCCGTGATGGTCAACAACCTGGACTGGACCTCCCAGCTGTCGGCCATCGACTTCCTCCGCGACATCGGCAAGCACTTCCGGGTCGGCACGATGATCAAGAAGGACATCGTGGCCAAGCGGCTGAACTCGGAGGAGGGCATCTCCTACACCGAGTTCAGCTACCAGATCCTGCAGGGACTGGACTACCTGAACCTCTACCGCGACCACGGGTGCACCCTGCAGACCGGGGGATCCGACCAGTGGGGGAACCTGACCTCCGGGACCGACCTGATCCGCAAGGTGGAGGGCGTGGCCGTGCACGCCGTGGGCACCCCGCTGATCACCAACTCGGACGGCACGAAGTTCGGCAAGTCCGAGGGCAACGCGGTGTGGCTTGACCCGGAGCTCACCTCGCCGTACGCCTTCTACCAGTTCTGGCTCAACACGGCCGACGCGGACGTGGTCGACCGGCTCAAGGTCTTCACGTTCAAGACCCGGGCCGAGATCGAGGAGCTGGCGCGCTCGGTCGAGGAGGAGCCCTACAAGAGACAGGCCCAGAAGGTCCTCGCCTGGGAGGTCAACTCGCTGGTGCACGGGGAGGAGGCGACCGAGAAGGCGATCGCGGCCTCGGCCGCCGTCTTCGGACGGGGCGAGCTCACGGAGCTCGACGCCGAGACCCTGGACTCGGTCGCCCGGGAGCTGCCCGGAGCGAGCGTGTCCTCCGGACCGCTGCAGGTCGCCGACCTCCTCGTGGCCACCGGGCTCTCCGAGTCGAAGTCCGCCGCGCGCCGGACCCTCAAGGAGGGCGGCGCGTACGTCAACAACGAGAAGGTCGTCGGTGAGGACGCCGAGCTGGGGCCCGACCAGCTCCTGCACGGCCGGTGGGCGCTGCTGCGCCGCGGCAAGAAGCACCTCGCCGCCGTCACCGCAGAGGCCGAGATTGCCGCACCATCAGGTGACAGCTGGGGACCGCTTGACCATGAGGGCACGGATGTTGACCCACAGCGCGGATTCCCGCGCTGTGGGTCAAAAGTTGTGCGCGCGAGGACAACCCCCCGCGCTGTGCCCGGGATCACACTAAAGGCATGAGCAACGAGACCGCCAAGACCTACGTCGTCGTGGGCGCCGGCACCGCCGGCTGCATCCTGACCCGCCGCCTGCTTGACGCCGGGCACGAGGTGATCCTCCTCGAGGCCGGCGACCACGACCTCAATCCCGCGATCCACTCCGTGTCCCGCCTGGGCGAGCTGTGGCACTCGGCCGAGGACTGGGACTACTTCACCGTGCCGCAGAAGAACGCGGACGGCCGGGTGATCCACTGGCCGCGCGGCCGCGTGCTCGGCGGCTCCCACGCCCTCAACGCCACCATCTGGGTACGCGGAGCAGCCCGGGACTACGACGCCTGGGCCGCCGACGGATGCCCCGGTTGGTCGTGGGCCGACGTGCTGCCGTGGTTCACGGCGCTGGAGACCTACGTCCCGCCCGCCGGCGCGGTGCCGGATGACAGCCGCGGCACCGAGGGCCCGGTGCCCGTGGTCCAGGACTACCCGCTGAACCCGATCTTCGAGTCGATCATCGAGGCCGCCGAACAGGTCGGGGTGCCCTACAACGAGGACTACAACGCCGGCACCCTCGACGGCGTCTCCCAGCAGCAGATCAACGTCCGGGACGGGAAGCGCTTCAACACCTGGATGGCCTACGTCAAGCCGGTGGCGGACCACCCGAGCCTGACCCTGCGCACCGGGGTGCTGGTGCAGAAGGTCCTCGTCGAGGACGGGCGCGCCGTCGGCGTGGTCGTCGTGCCCCTCGACGACCCGGACGGCACGCCGGAGGAGATCCGCGCCGACGAGGTGATCCTGTGCGCCGGCGCGCTCGACTCCCCCAAGATCCTCCTGCGCTCCGGCATCGGTCCGGCCGAGCACCTCGCCGAGGTCGGGATCCCCGTGGTCCACGACCTGCCCGGCGTCGGGGAGAACCTCCACGACCACCTGCTGGCCCCGGTCATCGCCGAGGCCACCGCCCGCACGATCGAGCACCCCGAAACCGACTGGTCCGTCACCCAGACCCACCTGTTCTGGCGGTCCCAGCCCGACCTCGACGTGCCGGACACCCAGCCCATCCACTTCTCGGTCCCGATGTACGACGAGCAGATGACCGGTCCGATGAACGCCTTCACCCTGCACTCCGGGCTCGTTCGCCCCTACTCGCGGGGCACGGTGCGGTTGACCGGACCGGGAACCTCCGACCCCGTGGAGCTGGACCCGAACATCTTTGACGACCCGCGCGACCGTGAGGCCCTGCTGGCCTCCTTCCGCCAGGCCCGCGCCATGGTGGCCGCCCCGCCGCTGGCGGAGGACTGGGGCGCCGCGGAGCTCTACCCCGGTCCGGAGGTGCGCACCGATGAGGAGGAAATCGCCTACATCAACAGGTTCGTCACCACCTATCACCATCAGGTCGGGACCTGTCGGATGGGCACCGGCCCGGACGCGGTGGTCTCCCCCGAGGACCTGCGTGTGCACGGGATCGAGGGTCTGCGGGTGGTGGACGCCTCGATCATGCCGCGGGTGCCCAGCGGCAACACCAACGCGCCCACCGCGATGATCGCGGAGCGCGCCGCTGCCCTCATCACTGACGGGCAGGCTACGTCCTCTGCTGAGGAGTCGGTTGGCACTGACCTGTAGCTGCTGCGGCCGGGGGCTCCGGTGACCAACCGGTGCCCTCGGCCGGGATCTGGACATGTCCAAGGTGACCTTCCACCAGCGGGTCGGCAAGCTCTCCCGGTGGCGACCGTCTGAGTTCGCGTGGACTTGGTGGAGTCGGAGATGCCTGTGTCGCCCTTGATCGGGGCATGTTCATCAAGGCAAGCGGTTGTCGACGTTCCATCCTTGCGGTGTCCTGCGTTGGGGGAGCGGAAGCTACAGCCGCGGCCTTAGTGCCGACCGAGAAGCTGCTGATGGACAGCGGATGCAGGAGTGGCTCTGCGCTCCCGCTTTACACATGGCCCGGATAGCGGCCATCAGGCCAACTCAGATATCACTCACACGACCAGCAGTCTCGCGTCCATAGACTTCAGCGTCCACAGCGTCGTGGGAGATCCGCGGAACTCCGTGCTCGTGCCCGACGGTATCGCCCGTGGTCGAGGCCTCGCCTGGACCGGTCCTGATGCCGTTCGCACCCCCATGGGGCGGGAAACGATCGCCGTCATGCCCGACGCGGGAAGCTTCTGCGACAGCGTCGGTTAGTGATCATCGGTGGGTGGCGTGAAGCTCCCGCGCGAGGGAGATCATGGCGTCGGCTCGACGGGAGCGACGCATGCCTGTATCCCAGGCGAGTCCGACTCCCACTGGGTGCGGACGGGGTTCCACGGGGCGCGTGGTGAGAGGTCGACCTCCCCAGGTGAGGCTGCTCGAGGGGTGCTGGACGAGGATCGAGTACCCCAGACCTCGCCCGACCAGGGATCGGGTGAGTTCGTAGTCGGTGGTGCGAAAGCGCACTTGTGGCGTGATGCCGGCGAGGTCGAACAGCGCCATGGTGTTCTCACGGCTCGGTGGCAGGTCCAGGAGAATGAATGGCTCAGAGGCAAGACGTTCCAGGGACAGGGGCCGGTTCTCTTCCTGGGCCAGATGGTGATCGGCGGGAAGCACGACCTGAGGGGCGGCCTCGTACAGGCGGAGCACCTGCACATGGGGTGGCAGGGTCACGTCGTAGACCACAGCCAGATCGAGCTCGCCGCGAGCCAGCCGGTCCACGAGATCGGCCTGGCTGGCGCTGATGAAGTCCAGGTCCACACCGGGATGCCGTTCGGTGTAGGCGGCTAACAGCTCGGCCAGCACCGTGGGCGCCAAGGTGTGGTAGCTGCCCACCATGAGCGGACCGCGCAGATCTTCTCCGGTGTCGCGGGCGCGCAGTTCCAGGTCTTCGGCCTCGCCCAGGAGGTTCCGGGCTCCTCGCAACACGTCCCGCCCACTGGGGGTGAGAGTGACCCCGTGCGCCCGTCGGCGAACCGTGAGCTGGGTACGCAGCACCCGCTCCAGCTCATCCACGGCCCCAGAGACCGCTGAGGGGGAGACGCGCAACTGCTCAGCCGCAGCGGTGATGCTCCCGTGCTCAGCCACGGCGACGAAACAGAGCAACTGGCGCAAGGTGTAGCCGACGAGTCTCATCTCCGCCCTTCCTCTGATTTTCCGAGAAAGATAGAGCAATTTTTGTTCTTTTCCAAGCTTATGCCTCGCGTCACACTGGAAGCAGTTCCGATCCGGCCGAGTGTCGATCCCAATCTTCCGCGAAAGAGGCCACTTCCATGACAAGCACCGCGCCCGAAGCCATCGATTGCCCTACCGCTGAGTGGGTCACCATCCCGGACCTCTACCGGGATCCGTTCCCGATCTACCAGCGGATGCGGGCGGAGGCCCCGGTGCACTGGGTGCCGGCGGTCAACCGGTACATGGTCACCGACTACGCGGCGTGCCACACGATCGAGCAGGACGCCGATCGCTTCAGCGCCGACGAGACGGACTCGCTGATGAAGCGGTCGATGGGCCACTCGATGCTGCGCAAGGACGACCCCGAGCACAAGGTCGACCGGGACTCCTACGGGGCCACGCTGCGCCCGAAGACCATCAAGCAGCACTGGAACGCGATCTTCGCAGCCAACAACCGCACCTACCTGGACGAGCTGAAGGCCAAAGGCCCCGGCGCGGATCTCGTGTGGGACTACGCTGCCCCCTACGCGGCGGAGAACCTCAGGCTGATCTGCGGGTTCCACAACGCCACGCAGCAGGACATGCAGCGTTGGAGCCAGACCATGATCGACGGCACCGGCAACTACGCCGACGATCCGGAGATCTGGGCCAAGAGCGCCCAGTCCTCCGCGGAGGTCGACGCCGCCATCGACGAGATGCTCCCGTACTTGGAGGCCCACCCCGATCACAGCCTGCTCTCCGGGCTGGCCTCGATGCCCATCCCGTTGGAGGCGATCCGCGCCAACCTCAAGATGACCATCGGCGGGGGCCTCAACGAACCGCGCGACGTGCTCTCCACCGTGATCTGGGCGCTGCTCACCCACCCCGAGCAGCTGCAGAAGGTCCATCAGGATTCTTCTCTGCACATGGCTGCGTTCGAGGAGTCCGTGCGCTGGGTCGCCCCCATCGGCATGTACCCGCGCCAGGTCGTGGCCGACACCGTCCTGGAAGGGATCCGACTGCCTGCCGGGGCGCGCCTGGGCGTGGCGATCGGGGCGGCCAACCGCGACCCGAAGATCTGGGACGATCCAGAATCCTTCGACATCTTCCGCCCCAAGCGACCGCACCTGGCCTTCGGCGGCGGCACCCACTTCTGCGCCGGCACCTGGGTCGCCCGGGCCTCGGTCGCCCAGATCGCCATGCCCGCCGTGCTCACCGAGCTGCCCGGCCTGCGCCTGGACCCGCAGGACCCGCCCGTGGACGCCGGCTGGGTCTTCCGCGGCATGGTCCACCTGCCCGTCCACTGGGACTGAACCCACCCCGCTCTGCCCCGCACATCCACTGATCCGCACCAGGAGTTCCCATGCCCACCATCACCTATCACCAGCCCAGCGGTGAAGCCCGCACGCTCACCGTCGACGACGGCACCTCGCTGATGCGCGCAGCAGTCGTCGCCGGCGTTCCCGGCATCGTCGGGGAGTGCGGCGGCCAGGCCATGTGCGCCACCTGCCACGTCTACGTCCGCCCCGGCGCCGAGGCGCTCCTGCCGCCGGTCGGGGAGGACGAGGACGAGATGCTCGACTGCACCGTGGCCGATCGCACCGACCGGTCCCGCCTGGGCTGCCAGGTGACCGCCGGGGGAGAGCTGCAGACCCTCGAGGTCGACGTGCCCGCCGAGCAGGTGTGACCGTGAGCGCCGAACACCACCGGCCCGGTGTCGTCGTCGGCGGCCACGTCGAGTGACTGGGATTATATTTTCCCGCCGCTCCGATCTATACATATGGCCGGCTATCGGTGGCCCACGGGAGCGATGTTGCAGTAGGGGTTCCTTCGGCGTGCATGCCGAATTGGGTTATAAGGGTCTTTTCCTGGGATCAATCAGGCCATTCCGGATGGAAGTCATCCCCGTCATTCGGTAACGACTCGGAGGTCTGCCGCTGTGCCTCAGTGCGGCGGCTTGAATTAGCGCCGTCGATGAGAGGCTCGGGGCGAAGATCCCGTTGGGCCATGTTGCCCATAGTTGCGGCGGCGTAGTCGACGACGGCTTGGGTTCGAGGGGTGAGCGTGATGTGTTCAGGCCAGACTGCAACGACAGTGGTTTTGCCGGCGCGTGGCTTGAGGGGACGGGCGACGATCCCACGGCCTTCAGCGGTGATGTTGATCGAATTCGGCCGGGACATCAGCAGGCTGTAGCCCAGGCCGCGGCCGACGAGGGCGCGGACCAGTTCGATGATGGGTACTGCGGCCAGCAGGTTCGGGGTGAGGCCGGCTTCGCGGAAAATGCGGTGGGTGTTGGCCGTGCTGGGGGTGGATTCAAGCATGATGAGGGGCTCGGGTGCCAGATCGGCCAGCTCGATGGAGTCCTCACCGGCCAGCCGGTGGTGCTCGGGGAGCATGGCCATGACCTCGGTCTGGTAGATGACCTGGTGGCTCAGGCCGGGCGGGAGCAGCATGTCGTAGACGATCGCCACGTCGAGTTGACCAGTGTGCAGGGCGGGCAACAGGTCGTCGTTGGCTCCAACACTTACTCCGATGGTGACGTCGGGGTGCTTAGTCGGGAACCCTTCCATGACCGGGGGCAACACATTGGTGGCCAGCCCGGTGTAGCACCCCACCTCCACCGGGCCTTTGAGCTGACCGCGTTCGTTGGACAACTCGCTGGTCAACTCGTTGGCGGCCTGGAGCAGTTGACGGGCTCGAGTGGCGAAGAACTGTCCGGCTGGGGTCAGCGTCAACCCGCGGGCCTTGCGGCGTACGCACAGTTGCTCACCGACGCTTCGCTCGAGCTCGGTGATCGCATGGGAGAGCGCAGACTCGGAAATGTGCAGGGACGAGGCCGCGGAGGCCAGGGTCGGGTGATCGGGCAGCGCGGCGAACAGTTCCAACTGCCGCAGAGTGAAATCCATTGAACCTCGATACGTTCGAAGATAAAGCACGGTTATCTGCACTTTACTAGTAGAAGTGAGCAGGCTCACAATAATGTAGTTCCCGGTCGAGTCAAGGAGTTTCCGATGACCGCTCACCCCGTTCCCATTTCCTCGCTCGAGGGGCCGCGCTGCCCTTTCGGATACACCGCCCCTGAGACCGACGAGATGCCTACGGACGTGGCGCAGGCCCCCGTTGGTGTTGAGGCCCCGGTGGTGGACTGGATCGATCCGGCCCAGATGATGGCCGACCCGTACCCGATTTATGAGCGGTTGCGTGCCGAGGCACCGGTGGCGTGGGTGCCGGTGCTGAACAAGTATCTGGTCACTACCTACGTCGAGTGCCACGCAGTGGAGATGGACCAGGAGATTTTTTCAGCTAACGTCAGCGGATCCACGATGAACCGGGCCCTGGGGGCCCAGCCCATGTTGCGCAAGGACGACCCGGAGCACGCCGCGGACCGTAAGGCGATTAACCCCACCTTGCGGCCCAAGAACATCAAGGAGACTTGGGCGCCGGTGTTCGAGCGCAACGCCCGTCACTACCTTGAGGCGCTGGAGGGAAGCGGGCCTGAGGCGGCGGATCTGAAGCGCGACTACGCGGCCCCGGTGGCTTCCCAGAACCTCATCGACCTGCTGGGGTTGCCCGAGGTGGCGGTGGAGGACATGCGCCGCTGGTCGCACGCCTTCATCGCCGGGTCAGGCAACGTGCTCGACGACCCGGCGATCTGGCTGCGCTGCGACGCCGCGCAGACGGAGCTGGATGCGCTGCTGGCCGATCTCATCCCGCACTACCAGGCCCACCCCAACGCCTCGATGACCTCGGCGTTGGCCAACAGCGGGCTGCCCGTGGACAACGTGGCCGCCAACGTGAAGCTGACGATCGCCGGGGGCATGAACGAGCCCCAGCACATGATCACCAACATGGTCTGGGCCCTGGATGGGCACCCCGAGCAGCGCGAGCAGGTGCTGGCGGGCCCGGGCCTGTGGCCGACGGTGTTCGATGAGGCCGTCCGGTGGCTCTCGCCCATTGGGATGTATCCCCGGGAGACCACCCGGTCCACCGTGCTGGGTGGGGTGCAGCTGCCGGCCGGGGCGCCACTGGGGGTGGTGGTCGGCTCGGCCAACCGCGACCAGTCCCACTTCGGTGAGGACCCGGATGCGTTCAACGTCTTCCGAACCAAGCGGGCCCACTTGGCCTTCGGCAGCGGGGTGCACCTGTGCGCCGGGCATTGGGCGGCCAGGACATCCATCGGCCAGATTGCCGTGCCGCTGCTCTACCAGCGGTTCCCGAACCTGCGCGTGGACACCGGGCGCACCACCACCTGGGAGGGCTGGGTGTTCCGCGGCCTCACCGCCTTGCCGGTCACCTGGGACCAGTAACCACAGAGCCATTCAAGGAGACGAGATCCTCATGAGCACGATCACTTACCACCAGTCCGACGGGGCGGCTCGCACACTGACCGTCGAGGAGGGCACCTCGGTGATGCGCGCCGCGGTCACCGCCGGGGTGCCCGGCATCGTCGGAGAATGCGGCGGACAGGCCATGTGCGCCACCTGCCACGTCTACGTCCGCCCCGGCCAGGACGCCGAGCTGCCGCCGGTCGAGGAGGACGAGGACGAAATGCTCGACTGCACCGTGGCCGAACGCACCGACCGGTCCCGTCTGGGCTGCCAGGTCACCCTCGGCGGGACCGTGCAGGACCTTGAGGTCGATGTGCCCGCGGAGCAGGTGTGACCATGGAACGCATTGTCATCGTCGGAGCCGGCCACGCCGGGATACAACTGGCCGACTCCCTGCGCGAGGAGGGCTTCACCGGACCCATCACGGTGCTCGGCGACGAGCCCGGCCTGCCCTACCAGCGGCCCCCGCTGTCCAAGGACTACCTGGTGCCCGGCGCTGCCCCGACGCCCCTGCCGCTGCGCGGGAAGACGTTCTTCTCCGACCGGGACATCGATTACCACCCCGGCGCCACCGTCACCGCCCTCGATCCGGCCATCCGCACCCTCACCCTGAGTGACGGGCAGTCGCTGGGCTACACCGAACTGGTGCTGGCCACCGGGGCGCGCAACCGCACCCTGGACGCCACCTGCGGGCGCCCGGCCGGGGTCCACTACTTGAAGTCCCTCACCGACGCCCAGCAGCTCCACGCAGAGCTGACCGGCGCCCGCCGGGTGGTGGTGGTCGGGGCCGGGTTCATCGGCCTGGAGTTCGCTACCGCCGCACGGGCCCGAGGCCTGGAGGTCACCGTCCTGGAGTTCGCCCCCCGGGTGATGGCCCGAGCCCTGTCGGAGCCGATGTCGGCCTACTTCGAACAGGCCCACACAGAAGCTGGGATCGACTTGAAGCTGGGGGAGGGCATCGCCTCCTTCGAGCACAACGGCGACCATGTCACTGCTGCGGTCGGTACCAGCGGAACGGCCTATCGGGCGGATCTGGTGCTGGTCGGGGTCGGGGTGGTGCCCAACGCCGAGATCGCCGCCGCGGCCGCGGTGGCCGTGGACAACGGGGTGGCCGTCGACGAGTACCTGCGCACCAGCGAGAAGCACATCTGGGCCATCGGGGACTGCGCCTCCTTCCCCAATACCCACACCAGCACTCGCACTCGCCTGGAATCGGTGCAGAACGCCACCGACCAGGCCGCCGTCCTGGCCAAGACCCTCACCGGCACCCCGACCGTCTACCGGGAGCTGCCGTGGTTCTGGAGCATCCAAGGCAAGCACAAGCTGCAGATCGCCGGCATCGCCGGGAGCCCCGACCACACGGTCGTGCGCGGGGACCCGGCCAGCGGAAAGTTCTCCCTGTTCTGCTACCAGCACGATGCGCTCACCGCGGTGGAATCGGTCAACAGCCCTGCCGACCACCTCGCCGCCCGCCGGCTGCTCATCCACCGGATGCCGTTGACCCCCCACCAGGCCGCTGATCCCAGCTTCGATCTCAAGGGGTACTCCCGGGAATCAGTGGTCGTCTGATCGCCCGGCTGCACCGCACGGTTTTCACTCGTTTGTCTCACCGCTTTTCTTCTGCCTGTCTCCTACCTGATCCCTGCGAATGACGGAGTTCCCATGTCCACATCACCGCCCGTTTCCTCCACCTCACCGATTCCCCAGTCCCGCGCCGAGGAACGCCGCGTCCTCGCCGGCACCTTGGTGGGCACCTCCATCGAGTGGTACGACTTCTTCATCTACGCCAGTGCTGCCGCCCTGGTGCTCGGCCCGCTCTACTTCCAGCCCGCCGGGGCTGACAACCCGGCCCTGACCCAGCTCATCGCCTTGTCCTCGATCGGCATCAGCTTCCTCTTCCGCCCCCTGGGAGCGATCGTCGCCGGACACCTGGGCGACAAGCTGGGCCGCAAGAAGATGCTCGTGTTTACCCTGGTTATGATGGGCGGGGCCACCGCCCTGATGGGGTTGCTGCCCACCTACGCCCAGATCGGGGTGTGGGCCCCGATCCTGCTGATCGGCCTGCGCATCCTCCAGGGCTTCTCCGCCGGCGGGGAATGGGGTGGGGCGGCCCTGATGGCCGTTGAGCACGCCCCTACCCACCGCCGCGGCCTGTTCGGGGCCTACCCCCAGATCGGGGTGCCCGTGGGCATGCTCATGGCCTCGGGCGTAATGGCAGCACTGACCGCGCTCACCACCCCGGAGCAGTTCCTGGCTTGGGGCTGGCGCATCCCGTTCCTGTCCTCCGTGCTGCTGATCGTGGTCGGCTACTTCATCCGCACCACCGTCAATGAGAGTCCGGTGTTCCAGGAACTGCTCGAGCGCCGCCGCGAGTCCTCCACCCCGCTGAGGCAGTTGTTCCGCACCCACACCAAGCAGGTCTTCCAGTGCGCGCTGATCTTCATGGGCAACAACGCCGCCGGTTACATACTCATCGCCTTCATCGCCTCTTACGCCACCAAGGGCCTGGGCATGCCCCAAGCCCAGGTGCTGGGCGTGACCGCCGTCGCTGCCGCCGCCTGGGTGGTCACCACGCTGGCCGGCGGGGCACTGTCGGACCGCATCGGGCGCGTGCGCACCTTCCAGCTCGGCTACGGCGCCCTGATCGTGTGGATGATCCCGCTGTTCCTGCTCATCGACACCGCCAACATCTGGCTGTTGGGGGTCGGCACCGTCGTGATGACCATCGGTCTGGGCCTGGCCTACGGGCCCATGTCAGCGATGTACGCCGAGATGTTCCCGGTGGAGGTGCGCTACTCAGGGGTCTCCATCGGCTACGCCCTCGGCGCGATCCTCGGCGGGGCCTTCGCCGCCACCATCGCCCAGGCCCTGATGAACCTCACCGGCTGGTCACCCTCGGTCGGGCTCTACCTCATCGCCCTGAGCCTGATCTCCATCATCACCGTCAGCCTGGTGCGCGACCCCCGTGGCAACGACCTGCGCGTCGACGCCGTCCACGGCACGCGGGCCCCTGCCACCGCCTAGGCACGCACAACACAACCCGCCCGTGGTGGCG
>NZ_JBISWK010000152.1:0-3385 GCF_044462205.1 Kocuria rhizosphaericola
CCACCACGGCCAAGCCCCTGACCACACCGTCACCACCCGAAAGGCAGTCACCGTATGCACGAGGTCAAAGCTGTCGTCGTCACGGCGAAGAACGCCCCCGCCACCCTGGAAACCATCCAGGTGCCCGACCCCGGGCCCGGTGAGGCCCTGGTGGACGTGCTCACCTGCGGGGTGTGCCAAACCGACCAGCACTACCAGGCCGGAGAGGTCGGGGAGGACTTCCCCTACCTGCTCGGCCACGAGGCCACCGGGGTGATCGCCGCCATCGGTGAGGGCGTGAGCGATCTCGCCGTCGGCGACACCGTGATCCTCAACTGGCGGGCCGTCTGCGGCCAGTGCCGGGCGTGCCAGAAGGGCACCCCTTGGTACTGCTTCAACACCCTCAACGCCACGACCAAAATGACCCTGGCCGACGGCACCGAGCTCACCCCGGCCCTGGGCATCGGCGCCTTCGCCGAGAAGACCCTGGTGGCCGCCGGCCAATGCACCAAGATCGACGGGAACCTCGCCCCGGAACAGTACGCGGCCGTGGGGCTGCTCGGCTGCGGAGTGATGGCCGGCATCGGCGCCGTCCTCAACACCGCCGACGTGAAGCGCGGAGAGTCCGTGGCCGTCATCGGCTGCGGCGGCGTCGGCACCGCCGCCATCGCCGGGGCCGCCCTGGCCGGGGCCACCACGATCATCGCCGTGGACCTCGACGACGAGAAACTGGCCACCGCGCAGAAGTTCGGGGCCACCCACACGGTGAACTCCCGCAACCAGAACCCCATCGCGGCGATCAAGGAACTGACCGGCGGGCACGGCTCCGACGTCGTGATCGATGCGGTGGGCATCGCCGCCACCTTCGAGCAGGCCTTCGAGGCCCGGGATCTGGCCGGGCGGCTGGTCCTGGTCGGAGTGCCCGCCCCGGGCACCACCTGGGACATCCCACTGGACGAGGTCTTCGGCCGCGGCGGGTCCATCTCCTCCGCCTGGTACGGAGACACCCTGCCCACCCGGGACTTCCCCATGCTGGTGGACCAGTACCGCCTGGGCCGGCTGGACCTGGACGGCTTCGTCTCCGAACGCATCGGCATCGACGAGGTCGAACCGGCCTTCGCGAAGATGAAGGCAGGCAAGGTCCTGCGCTCTGTGGTGGAGATCAACCTGACCCCGAGCGGCACGGCACCGGTCGAGTCGGCGGAGGCGGAATCGGTGGGGGTGACCCGATGAGCCCCGGCTGCATCGACGGGCATCAGCCCGTCCGGGTTCAGGACCGGGAGCGGACACCGTCAACCACGGGGCCCACAGACACCACCGGGCGGGTGCGCGTGGAGAAGCTGGTCACCTCGGGCACGTTCTCCTTGGACGGGGGCACCTGGGAGGTGGAGAACAACGTGTGGATCGTCGGTGACGACGACGAGTGCCTGGTCATCGACCCCGCCCACGACCCGGACGCGGTCGTGGAAGCCGTCGGGAGCCGCGCCGTGGTGGCAGTCCTGCTCACCCACGGCCACGACGACCACATCGGCGCCGTCAAGGAAGTCGCCGAAGCCCTGCGGGCCCCGGTGTATCTGCACTCAGCCGACACGATGCTGTGGGAACAGGTCTACCCGACCACCCTCTACGACCGGGCTATCAATGACAGGGACACCTTCGCGTTGTGCGGGGTGCGCCTCACCGCGGTGCACACCCCCGGCCACTCCCCAGGCTCGGTATGCTTCTGGGCCCCGGACCTGGGCGAGCACGGGGTGGTCTTCTCCGGAGACACCCTCTTCCAGGGCGGGCCCGGTGCCACGGGTCGGTCCTACTCCGATTTCCCCACGATCATCGACTCCATCCGCGACCGGCTGCTCACCCTGCCCGAGGGCACGGAGGTGCTTCCCGGCCACGGGGACACCACCACGATCAGGGCCGAGGCTCCGCACCTGCAGGAGTGGATCAACCGCGGCCACTGAGCCGCCCACCCACGACCACCTACCAACCCTCATTCCGGAGACTGCTACAAGGGCGCCCGTGCATTGCAGAGCATGGGCGCGCTAGGCGGGACTGCCGCTTTACATATGGCGAGTTAGAGGTCGTCAACCCACGGGAGGGGACTATCGCAGTAACGGTGTAAGAGGCCCAATCGCCCCGAATGGGGTTGGAGGGTCGACATGAGCGAGAACATCGAGACACTGGTGGACGTGAGCCCACCGACACCCGGCGAGCAGCCGGAAGAGACACCGGAGCTGTCTGCGGCGGAGCAGGAAACCGTCCGGGAGCTGGTCCGCCAGGCTAGAGCGAACGGGGCGGCGTTGACCGGTCCGGGAGGGTTGCTGAAGCAGCTGACCAAGATGGTCGTCGAGGCCGCCTTGGACGAGGAGATGAACGAACACCTCGGCTACGAGCACGGCGAGCCCGGGGGCCGCAACCGCGGCAACTCGCGCAACGGGCGACGGTCCAAGACGGTCATCACCGACAACGCCGGCCCCGTGGAGATCGAGGTCCCCCGCGACCGGGAAGCCAGCTTCGAGCCGGTGATCGTCAAGAAGCGCCAGCGGCGGCTGTCGGACCTGGACCAGGTCGTTCTCTCGCTCTCGGCCAAGGGCCTGACCACCGGGGAAATCAGCGCCCACCTGGGCGAGGTCTACGGCGCGGAGGTCTCCAAGGACACCGTCACGAGGATCACCGACCGCGTCATCGAGGAGATGACCGCCTGGTGGGCCCGGCCCCTGGAGCAGGTCTACGCGGCGGTGTTCATCGACGCGATCATGGTGAAGGTCCGCGACGGGCAGGTCCGCAACCGGCCCGTGTACGCCGCGATCGGGGTGGACCTGGCCGGGCACAAGGACATCCTTGGGATGTGGGCCGGGGACGGCGACGGGGAGAGCGCGAAGTTCTGGTACGCGGTCCTGAACGACCTGAAGTCCCGCGGGGTCAAGGACGTGTTCTTCGTGGTCTGCGACGGGCTCAAGGGCCTGCCCGACAGCGTCAACGCGGTCTTCCCGGCCGCGATCGTCCAAACGTGCATCATCCACCTGATCCGCGGCACGTTCCGCTACGCCTCGCGGAAGTACTGGGACGAGCTCGCCAAGGACCTGAAGCCCGTCTACACCGCCCCGACCGCTGCCGCCGCGGAGGCCGCCCTGGAGGAGGTGGAGGACAAGTGGGGCGCCCGGTACCCGGCGATCAGCCGGCTGTGGCGCGGGGCGTGGACGGAGTTCGTGCCCTTCCTGGATTACGACGTGGAGATCCGCCGGGTCATCTGTTCGACCAACGCGATCGAGTCCCTCAACGCCCGGTTCCGTCGGGCCGTGCGGGCCCGGGGGCACTTCCCCAACGAGCAGTCGGCGATGAAGACGCTGTACCTGGTCGTGCGGAGTCTGGACCCCAAGGGCACCGGGCAGACACGATGGATCACACG
>NZ_JBISWK010000153.1:0-9413 GCF_044462205.1 Kocuria rhizosphaericola
CCGGGCAGCTCCCGGGCGACCGAGTCCAGGGTCTCGGCGTCGAGCTCCGTGAGCTCGCCCCGTCCGAAGACGGCGGCCGAGGCCGCGATCGCCTTCTCGGTCGCCTCCTCCCCGTGCACCAGCGAGTTGACCTCCCAGGCGAGGACCTTCTGGGCCTGTCTCTTGTAGGGCTCCTCCTCGACCGAGCGCGCCAGCTCCTCGATCTCGGCCCGGGTCTTGAACGTGAAGACCTTGAGCCGGTCGACCACGTCCGCGTCGGCCGTGTTGAGCCAGAACTGGTAGAAGGCGTACGGCGAGGTGAGCTCCGGGTCAAGCCACACCGCGTTGCCCTCGGACTTGCCGAACTTCGTGCCGTCCGAGTTGGTGATCAGCGGGGTGCCCACGGCGTGCACGGCCACGCCCTCCACCTTGCGGATCAGGTCGGTCCCGGAGGTCAGGTTCCCCCACTGGTCGGATCCCCCGGTCTGCAGGGTGCACCCGTGGTCGCGGTAGAGGTTCAGGTAGTCCAGTCCCTGCAGGATCTGGTAGCTGAACTCGGTGTAGGAGATGCCCTCCTCCGAGTTCAGCCGCTTGGCCACGATGTCCTTCTTGATCATCGTGCCGACCCGGAAGTGCTTGCCGATGTCGCGGAGGAAGTCGATGGCCGACAGCTGGGAGGTCCAGTCCAGGTTGTTGACCATCACGGCCCGGTTCTCGCCCTCGAAGGAGAGGAAGCGCTCGACCTGGGCGCGCAGCAGGTCCACCCACTGCGCGACCGTCTCCCGGGAGTTCAGGACCCGCTCGGAGCTCTGCCGCGGGTCCCCGATCAGACCGGTGGACCCGCCCACGAGCCCGATCGGGTGGTGGCCGGCGAGCTGGAGCCGGCGCATGAGCAGCAGCTGCACCAGGTGCCCGAGGTGCAGGGACGCCGCGGTGGGGTCGAACCCGCAGTAATAGGTGACCTTCTCCTCCGCGAGCGACCGCTCGAGGGCCGCCTCGTCGGTCGACACGTGCACGAGGCCGCGCCACAGCAGCTCCTGCCACACGTTGGCGAAGGACGGATCGTTGTGCTGGAAATCCATGCTCTTCGTGTCCGGTGTGACCTTCACCGGGGTTGTGCCCCAATGGTGCATCAGTGTCCTCCAAGTCAGCTATAGTCCCTCACGTCCAGCCTAACGAACGTTAGGAAGGTAGACAACGAGGACTTCTCATGTTCAAACAAGCATCACGGCGCACCCAAGGCACCTGGTTCGCTGTTTCTCTGGCCCTGGTCACCGTGCTCGGGCCGGCCGGGACCGACATGTACCTGGCTTCCCTGCCCGACATCGCCGTGGAATTCTCGGCCACCGCGGCCCAGACACACATGTCCCTGACGATGTACCTGATGGCCATGGGCGCGGGGCAGCTGGTCTTCGGCCCCATCACCGACGCCTACGGCCGACGGCGGCCGTTGCTAACCGGGATCGTCTTGTTCCTGCTCGCCTCCGTGGCCTCGTCGTTGAGCGCGGACATCGAGCAGCTGTTGGCCGCCCGTCTGGCACAGGGCCTGGGTGCGGCGCTGGTGCTGGTGGTGGCGCTGAGCGTAGTCCGCGACGTGGCCGAGGGTGATCGTGCCGCCCGGCTGTTCGCGCTGCTGATGACCATCGAGGGCCTGGCCCCGGTGCTCGCCCCCACCGTCGGCGGGTTCGTCGATGTCCATTTCGGCTGGCGTGCGGTGCTACTGGTGCTGGCGGGCCTGAGCCTCGTCGTCCTGATCAATTCGGTTTTCTGCCTGCCCGAGACCCTGACGATGGAGCGCCGTATCCCTCTGCGCCCGGCGACGGTGGTCGCCGCCTACCGTCGCATCGCCGCTGATCGCGCCTTCCTGTTGCCGGCTCTGGCCCTGTCGGCGGTGTTCTTCGCGCTGTTCGCCTATATTGCCGGCGCCCCGTTCGTCTACCAGGGCATCTACGGCCTGGACGCCGGTTCCTTCGGCACGGTCTTCGGCCTCACCGGTCTGGCCGTGATCGTCGGGGCGGCGCTGAGCGCTCGGCTGGTGTCCCGTCACGGTGCCGGGCGACTGGCGCTGACCGGGTCTCTTCTGCTGGCCCTCGGCGGGGCGGTCGCACTGATCGCCGCCGCTGCCGGAGCGGGTCTGGCCGGTGTGGTGGCCGGGATGGCGATCAGCCTGGTCGGGGTGGGCCTGGCCGAAGCCACCCTAATGGCTCTGGTGATGGGCTCCCAGCACACGGCCCTGGGCGCAACCGCTGCCCTGCTGGGTGCTTTCCAGCTGATGATCTCCTCCATCGCCACTCCGCTGGCCGGTGCACAAGCCGAAGCCGGCCCCCTGCCCTGGCTGGTGTTCTTGCTAGTGTCGAGCCTCGTGAGCGCTGGCCTGGTGGCCCTGGCCACCAGAGGTCCGGCAGCAACAGTCACCGAGCTGGGCGGCCACTGAACGCCCTCTGCCCCGGCGACGATCGATCGAAGGACACGATGAGCGACCACTCCCCCTCCGCCCAGCGCATCTGCGCCATCGCTGTGGAGCACTTCGCCGAAGTGGGCTACGACGCCTCGTCTCTGACTCAGATCGCCGCCGGGGCCGGGATGCGCAAACCCTCCCTCTACGCCCACTTCCCTTCTAAGGACGCTTTGTTCCTGGCCGTGCTCACTATCGCCCTCGAGCAGGAAAAGACCTTCGTCGACCAATGCTTTACCGACGAGAAGCCCGACCAGGTACCCGGAGAGTCCTACAGCACGCAGTTGGTGCAGCGATATCGGACGTCGGTGCATCTGCGGTTCTTGCTACGTACCGTGTTCGCCCCGCCCGCAGGAGTGCACGCGATGGTGCACGACGGCTACACCGCGTTCCTGGCACGTCTGGAGACCCTCTTCCGGCAACGGCTCCCCGCTCAAACGCATACGTCAGGAGTCGCGGTGACCGACGAGGAGGAGCTGGCCCAGGCCTACCTCGGCATTGTGGACAGCCTCCACGTTGAACTGGTCTACAGCACCCCTGCCGCCGCCGAACGCCGGCGCCAGGCCCTCTGGGCCATGTTCACCCGCGAGATCACTCATTTGAGGACACCAGAACAACCACTCAATAGGTGAGGCGTCCGCCGATCACTCAACGAGCGATTACTTAGTTTGTTGGGCTCCTACGTCACTCCGTGTTTTTCACTGGCAAGCAGGGCGGCGAGCCTCTTCTCTCAGGGCGCTTGGTTCCTCGTTATGACTCGCATGTGGCGGGTCGCCAGCAAGCGCCCCACCTGATCCAGTGCTACCCGGGTCTGGTCCTCGGTGGTGATGGTGACGCACTGGAACACGAGCCCATCCAGGGTAGCGAACACCGGCCGGGCCACGGCCTCATCCGTCTCGTAGCCGGCAGTGAAGGCGGCCTGCGTGCGCTGGACGTAAGCGGTGTACAGGCGTTCCGTCGCCGGCTTCAGGGCAGGGATGGCTCGGGAGGCCAGGACCATCTCATACTGGAAGGCCTGCCGCTCCGGAGACTCGCGGACCGCATCCAAGACATTGTCGACGATCGCCCCCTGCAGCGTCCCGACGGACGTGTGTTCCTGGCCGGAGCCGATTATGATACCGGCTGGGGCGGATTCATCGACGGCGCCATCGAAAGCGGCCTCACCGCCGCCAGCCGCATCCAGGAACTTCTAACCCAATCTCAACCCGCGGAGGCCCAGCTCACTGCCTGAGCCTGCGCCCATAGACCGCCGGGGTAGGTTCGCGATCGCCGTCCGGCCTGCCCCGGCCCTTCAACTACACATCACCGAGGGCATCTCTACGACTGCCGGAGTAGTCGGAGCCACCCTGGATCACTTCACGGTCCGCGATGTGATTTATTACCCACGAGAAGAAGCACCATGACTGCTGAACTCCTCTAACCTGTCGACCTTCTCGGGCGCGGTCGACCTGCTGGCCGTGATTCAGCCCGCCGAGGACGGGCGCGCCCTGCTCGACCCGGCCACCGGCGAGGTCGCGGTCCGGGCGCCCAAGCACACTGTGGCGGACCTGGAGACGGCCGTGGCCGCCGCCGACGCCATCGAGGCCACCGCCGAGGCATTGGCCGAGCTGCTGAGCCGGGAGCAGGGCAAGCTGCTCAACGGCCCCAACGCCCGCTTCGAGGTCGCCTCCTGCGCGGCCTGGCTGCGGGCCACCGGCACAAGGCGACTCGAGACATTCCCAGGTCGCGGTCAACCTGGGTGGCCGGCTCCCCGCTTTTATCAACCGGACAGCAACCCGGCGTTTGGCCACCGACTCGGTGACCCGCCCCCGCTCGATCTCCAGCTTCACCTGGACCATGGCGGCCATCCCGGTGAAGACCATCGAATCATTGGGGGTATGGGTCTCCGCGTCACGCCCGCCGTGGCTGAGAGTCCACAGCCCCATGTC
This sequence comes from Kocuria rhizosphaericola, assembly GCF_044462205.1. Lineage (NCBI taxonomy): Bacteria > Bacillati > Actinomycetota > Actinomycetes > Micrococcales > Micrococcaceae > Kocuria > Kocuria rhizosphaericola. Next base: position 4,363 of record NZ_JBISWK010000153.1, read on the forward strand.
TCTCCCCCGTGGCTGCTCGGTGAAGGCCGATATGCTCCGAACCAACCGATAATGCCCGCAGAGGAATCCCTACCGCAACATCACTTTCGCGGAGAGTGGCCGACAGCTGGGCCATACGTAAAGCGGAAGAGCCGGAGACGCTCTTGGCCCAGCTGGCCACGGGTTGACCGACAAACGTTCGATCGACTCTATGACGTCTACGGCCGACCCCAACCGGCATTGAATGATGCGAAGCGTCACCCATTGGCCGTGCATCGTACGTTCGGCGCCGCGCCTCAACTGTTCAGGGATCGAGATCGGATTTGGGAAGGCGGTACGCCGTAGGCGGCTCTGAAGACGCGGGAAAAGTGAGCGCCGTCGGTGAATCCCCAGCGCTCAGCGATGCGGGCAATGGATATTCGCGTGTTTGCGGGGTCCTCCAGTGCTCTGCGGCATCGTTCCAGGCGCCGTGTGCGGATCCAGGTGGAAACGGTGGTGCCCTCGTTGTGGAAGATCTGGTGCAGGCGCCGGGTCGACATGAAGTGCGCCTGGGCGATCATGGTGGGGTCGAGTTCAGGATCTGCGAGGTGGGCCTCGATAAAGTCGTGCACACTCGCGCGCAACCTGTCCTGTTCATGGATCGAGGAAGCCACTTGGCCGTCAAGCTCATGGTTGAAGGAGACGGTCAGCAAGTCCAGCGCGGAGTTCCCGATCCGTTGCCCGGTCATGCCGCTCAGCGCCTCCATGCGCCCGGCAACCGAGGCCAGGAAGGAAGACACCATCGCATGGACGGGCTCCTCCGCGCCGACACGCTGGGCCCTGAGCTGAGCCGCAGCGTTAGGCGGCAGATCGAGGGCACTGTGATCGAACATCATAACCAACAGCCGTGAGTCCTCCGGAAACTCGAGCCGGTACGGGGCTGAGGTGTCGTAGAGGGCCATGTCGCCGGCTTCCAGAACCGCGGTGCGCTCCCCCTGCTCGACGATGCCTCGTCCTTCCAGTTGCAGACTGACCTTGAACCGACCGCCCTCTTGTCCGAGCGTCGTAGCCTCCCGCTCTACGACGTGGGGGCCGACCCGCATGTGTGCGATGTCCAGGCTTCCCGTCTTCCGCGCCACCAGGCCGGCCTGGAAGGTGCGGGTGGCACGGGTTGAGCACTTCAGTGGTCCGAAGGACTGAGAGGTGAGCAGGGACCAGTCACGGATCGTTTCCGCGAGAACTGGGATCGCGGGATCAGTGACTGGACTATCCAGCGTCGGAACCATGAAATGCTCTTTCCGTCCTGTTGCGGCGGCGCTGCCGGTGACGCGTGCCACACAATATGGAAAGTTTAGCGCAGGTACTCGGCACTCTTCTCGGGCCGACGGCGCAACTGAGCTGCTGCGAGACCTGCCGCCACCAGCTCGACCGCGATCAGCAGGAACATGGTGCTGTGGTCCGCCCCTCCAGTGGAAGCCGCCGCAGAACCCGTACCGCCTCCTCCGTGGTGCGCATGCAGCGTCCCTGCCCCGGCTGTTGCCATAAGCGGGACCATCAGGACATGGATCAGGGCCATGGCGGCCGCCATGCCCAGGGCCATGCGCACCGGTGCTGAATCATGTCGCCGACGCAGCAGATCCACCACGCAGAATGAGCAGGCCAAAGCCATGGCGGCCATGACCAGCGACCAGCCGGCACCGTGGCCGCCGCCGGCCGCCATCCACCCGTGAGCCACGACGGAGGCGGCGACGCAGGCGACGAGCAGGAGATGCACCAGCTCACCTCGGGTCCGCCCGGCGGACGCGCTTGCGGGAGTGCGCCGCGCAGGGACAGACCGTACAGCTTCAGCGGCGGACATCATTCGCTCCTTGGATCGGGGAAGCCGCCAGGGGAACGTCCTCGCTGGTGCCTCCCGCACCGACCCCGGCAAACACGTCGGGGCGACGACGCCTCAGATACTCCCCCCACACCAGGCCGGCCGCCCCGGTGGCCAGGATGATGCCGGGCATCACGATCACGAGGGGGCTGGGGCCCTCAGCGCCGATAAGGACGTCGAAGTTCACCAGGATGAGCACGAACACTGTGCCCAGTCCCACCGCCGACAGGGCGGGGGCGATCCAGCGCACCCAGGCCGAGTGCCCGCCCGGGTCGCGGTGGAAGTGCCCGAGCACCGCCAGGGAGGTGATGGCCAGGAGGAAGATCAGCCCGAAGGCCCCGGCGTTGGTGAGCCAGGTGAACAGGGTCAGCACCGGGAACAGCGGACCGAGCTCGGAGCCCTGCCCGGCGATTGCGAAGACGGCCACGAGCACCACGGCGAGGGCGCTCTGGGTCAGGGACCCGGCCACCGGGGCGTGGTTGCGCCGCCCCACCGCGCCCAGCCAGGACGGCAACACGCTCTCGCGGCCCAGGGAGAAGAAGTAGCGGGCCACGGCGTTGTGGAAGGCGATGAGTGCGGCCAGCAGGCTGGTGATGAACAGGACCTGGGCGATGTCGGTCAGCAGCACCCCGCCGTGTTCGGCGAGGAAGACGAACACGAGATCGGGTCCGCTTTCCCGGGAGGCCGCGACGATCTGACTGGGGCCCACGCCGACGGCCAAAGCCCACGAGGACAGGGCGTAGAACAGGGCGATGATGGTGACCGCGATGAACGTCGCGCGCGGGACGGAACGGGCGGGGTCCTTGACTTCCTCGCTGTAGATCGCCCCGGACTCGAAGCCCATGAACGCCGCGATCCCGAAGGCCAGCAACGCCCCGATGCCCGGAGCGAAGAACTCGGCGGGCATCAGCGGCTGCGTGCTGATCCCCTCGGGGGCCACCGCGAAGGAGACGACGTTGACCACGATCACCACAAGGAACTCCAGGGCGACCAGGACCGCGATGACCTTCGCGGAAAGATCAACCCGGCTGACGCCGAGCACACCGACCAACACGAGCCCGGCCAGGGCCGCGGCCCACCATGGCACCGTCAGGCCCAGCCGTGCCTCCAGGAAGGAGGACAGGGCGAAGCCGAAGAGCCCGTAGAGGCCGATCTGCATGGCGTTGTAGCTGATCAGCGCCAGCCAGGAGGCGCCGATGCCCTGGCGCCGGCCCAGTCCGTCGGCGATGTAGGCGTAGAAGGCGCCGGCGTTGGTGATCCGGGCGGACATCGCCCCGTAGCCCACGGCGAACACGGCCAGCAGCACCCCGAGCAGGACGTAGCCCAGGGGCACCCCCGTCAGGCCGGCGACGGCGTAGGTCGTCGGAACACCGCCGGCCAGGACGGTCAGGGGTGCTGAGGCCGCGATGATGAGGAAGACCAGGGAGGGAACGGTCAGCGTCCGGCGGTCCAGGCCCCCGCGGGTGTCGAGGTGGCCGCTGGTCGCGGTGGGGCCGGTCACGGGCGCGTCGCCGGACGGGGTGGTGCTGGTGCTCATGGCTCAGTCCTCGCAGTGGCAGTCGTGGGTGGGGTGGTCGCCGGTGCCGGTGATCGCGTGGGCGCTCTCCACGGCGGGGACCGTGTCGGCGTGGCCGACCTCGGTGCCGCAGCAGCGTCCGCCGGCGGTGGACCAGTCCGGCAGGTCCAGCGCGGGGTTGCGGTCCAGGAAGCCGTAGGGCTTGAACCAGAAGCCGTAGTAGTCCACCGGCATGATCGGCCAGTCCTCGGTGCGCGGGATGTGGGTGGGCCCGAAGGTGTGCCACAGCACCACATCCGTGTCGACCAGGTCCCGGTCCTGCTTCACCCAGTCCCCGAGGCCCCCGCCGGCGTGCTGGTTGGGGAAGTCCCCGGCCGGGAACCGCTCCTCGGCGTCGAAGGCGGTGACCCACAGGTGGTGGGTGGCGAACTCGGCCCGCTTCCGGGCCGACGAGCCCTCCGCGGCCAGCAGCCGCGGGCCCGGCATGGGGATCAGGTGGTAGGCGGTGGGCTCGCCCACGTGGTTGCGCCGGTTGGGGTTGGTGACGAACCACTTCCGCCCCGTCTCGGTGTTCGCGTCCCGGACGCCCTCGGACTCGCGGGTCAAGTCGGTGCGCGACCACGTGAAGGCGTTGCCGTACGGGTTGTCCTCGCCCATGGGCAGGGCCACCAGGTTCTCCTCCTGCACCGAGTTCTCCGTGCCGTCGACGGCGACGTCGAGACGGGCGCAGAAGATGTGCTGGTGCACCGGGGCCTGGATGCCGGGGGCGATCTCGGCCGAGTGGCGATTGGGCTGCCCGGGCAGGCAGGCGCCGGCGAAGACGATTCCGGTGGCCTTGGCCTCCACCTGGATGGAGCCGTCGAGGTAGAAGTACCAGAAGAAGCCGTACTCGTAGTTGCCGATCGTGGCGAAGTAGCTGATCACCAGCCGGCGGGAGCGGCGCACCTGCGGGGCCTCCCCGAACTCGGTGTGCTTCCAGAGCACGCCGTAGTCCTCCTCGTGCATGCACACCGCGTGCGGGATCTCCATGGGGTGGCCCTCGTCGTCGGCCACGAACGCGTCGAAGTACTGGATGACCCCGAGGCAGTCGCAGCCCAGCTTCAGCGAGTTGGCGTTCTTGCCGAGCAGGTACTCCCCGGCGTCGAAGTAGCTGATCCAGAAGCGGGTGTTCGTGGTGTCCCCGTAGGGCACGACCATCTCCGGCACGGAGGCCCGGTAGAGCACCGAGCGGTCCTCGGGCTGCTCGCCGGTGTCGTCGCGGAAGGTGACCCGGTTGAGCACCAGGCCCTCCTGGGCGTTGAAGCCGATGCGCAGCTTCCAGTTCTCCCAGGTCACGTGGGTGCCGTCCACCTGGAAGGACGGGCCCTCCGGCTGGACGATGTCGAGGGGCTTGAGGGTGGTGCGGGCCGGGCCCACGAACTCCGGGGTGTAGTTGGCGTCCGCCATGGGCACGGGCACGTCGCCGTCGTCCTCGACCCGGATGACCTCCCCGGCCGTGAGGTCGATGTGCACGACGAGGCCCTCGACGGGGTGGCCCCACGGGTTGTCGCCCTCGAAGCGGCGGTGGAAGGTCAGGGAGCGGATGACCCGCTTGCCGGTCTCGTCCTCCCGCGGGAAGAAGCCCGGCGCCAGCGGGGCCACGAAGCTGTGCGTGGTGTCCTCGATCCCCCGGCGGGCCATGGCCTCCTGCCAGCGCGGGTC
>NZ_JBISWK010000154.1:0-14414 GCF_044462205.1 Kocuria rhizosphaericola
CGGGTGCGGAACGGGTGTTGATGTTCTCCAAGATCCTGGTGGCCAATCGCGGTGAGATCGCGATCCGTGCCTTCCGTGCCGCGTACGAGCTCGGGGCCAAGACGGTGGCGGTGTTCCCGTACGAGGACCGCAACTCGATCCACCGGCAGAAGGCCGACGAGGCGTACCGGATCGGGGAGGAGGGCCACCCGGTGCGGGCCTATCTCGACGTCGAGGAGATCGTGCGGGTGGCCAAGGAGTCGGGGGCGGACGCGATCTATCCCGGCTACGGGTTCCTGTCGGAGAACCCGGACCTGGCCCGCGCCGCGGCGGCGGAGGGCATCGCGTTCGTGGGTCCCGCGGCGGGGATCCTGGAGCTGGCCGGGAACAAGGTGGAGGCGCTGAAGGCCGCGAAGCGGGCGGGGATCCCGACGCTGGACTCCTCGGAGCCGTCCTCGGAGGTGGAGTACCTGCTGGGGGAGGCCGAGCGGATCGGCTTCCCGGTGTTCGTCAAGGCGGTCGCCGGTGGCGGAGGCCGCGGCATGCGCCGGGTGGAGACCCCGGAGGCCCTGCCCGAGGCGCTGGCGGCGGCGATGCGCGAGGCCGACACGGCGTTCGGGGATCCGACGATGTTCGTGGAGCAGGCGGTGCTGCGCCCGAGGCACATCGAGGTGCAGATCCTGGCGGACGCCTCGGGGGAGATCGTGCACCTGTTCGAGCGCGACTGCTCGGTGCAGCGCCGGCACCAGAAGGTGATCGAGATCGCCCCGGCGCCGAACCTCGACGAGGGGATCCGGCAGGCGCTGCACCGTGACGCGGTGAAGTTCGCCCGTGAGCTGGGCTACGTGAACGCCGGGACCGTGGAGTTCCTGGTGGACACGGCCGGGGAGCGGGCCGGTCAGCACGTGTTCATCGAGATGAACCCGCGCATCCAGGTGGAGCACACCGTCACCGAGGAGATCACCGACGTCGATCTGGTGGCCTCGCAGCTGCGGATCGCGGCCGGGGAGTCCCTGGCGGACCTGGGGATCGCACAGGAGTCCTTGGCCGTGCGGGGTGCGGCCCTGCAGTGCCGGATCACCACCGAGGACCCGGCCAACGGGTTCCGCCCCGACGTCGGGAAGATCTCCGCCTACCGCTCCGCCGGCGGTGCCGGGGTGCGTCTCGACAGCGGCACGGTGTACGCGGGGGCGGAGATCTCCCCGCACTTCGACTCGATGCTGGTCAAGCTGATCTGCCGCGGCCGGGACTACGCGACCGCGGTGCACCGGTCCCAGCGCGCCCTGGCGGAGTTCCGGATCCGCGGGGTGGCCACCAACATCGGGTTCCTGCAGGCGGTGCTGGCGGATCCGCAGTTCCTGGCCGGGGAGGTGGCCACCGACTTCATCGAGTCCCGTCCGGAACTCTTGGCCGCGAGGACGTCGGGGGACCGGGCGACGAAGGCGCTGACCTGGCTGGCCGAGGTCACGGTGAACCGGCCCAACGGGGAGCGGGTGGAGGGCATCGACCCGCGCACCAAGCTGCCGCACTACCCGGGCGACAAGCAGGACGAGCCGCTGCGGTCCCCGTTCGACGGGCCCTCGGAGCACCAGCCCCCGGCGGGCTGGCGGCAGAAGCTGCAGGACCTGGGCCCGGAGGGCTTCGCGAGGGCGCTGCGGGAGCAGCAGGCGGTGGCGGTGACCTCCACGACGTTCCGGGATGCCCATCAGTCGCTGCTGGCCACGAGGGTGCGCACCCGTGACCTGCTGGCGGCGGCCCCGGCCTACGCGCACACGCTGCCGCAGCTGCTGTCGGTGGAGGCCTGGGGCGGGGCGACCTACGACGTGGCGCTGCGGTTCCTGGGGGAGGACCCGTGGGAGCGGCTGGCTCTGCTGCGCGAGGCGATGCCCAACATCCCGATCCAGATGCTGCTGCGCGGGCGCAACACGGTGGGCTACACCCCGTATCCGACCGAGGTGACGGACGCGTTCGTGGCCGAGGCCGCCGCGACCGGGGTGGACATCTTCCGGATCTTCGACGCGCTCAACGACGTGGAGCAGATGGCCCCGGCCATCCAGGCCGTGCGCAAGACGGGCACCGCGGTGGCCGAGGTCGCCCTGTGCTACACGGGTGATCTCAACGACCCCGGTGAGACGCTCTACACCCTGGACTACTACCTGGACCTCGCCGCCCAGTGCGTCGAGGCCGGTGCGCACGTGCTGGCGATCAAGGACATGGCCGGACTCCTGCGGCCCATGGCCGCGGCGAAGCTGGTGACCGCGCTGCGGGAGCGCTTCGAGGTGCCGGTGCACCTGCACACCCACGACACCGCCGGCGGGCAGCTGGCGACCCTGATGGCCGCGATCGCCGCCGGGGTGGACGCGGTGGACGTGGCCGACGCCTCGATGGCGGGCACCACCTCCCAGGTGCCCGCCTCCGCGCTGGTGGCGGCCCTGGAGCACACCCCGCGGGACACCGGCATCCCGCTGGAGGCGATCTCCGCGATGGAGCCCTACTGGGAGGTCATCCGGGCGATGTACTCCCCGTTCGAGTCCGGGCTCACCGCCCCCACGGGCCGGGTGTACCGGCACGAGATCCCCGGCGGGCAGCTGTCGAACCTGCGCCAGCAGGCCATCGCGCTGGGGCTGGGGGAGCGCTTCGAGGCGATCGAGGACATGTACACCGCCGCCAACGCCATGCTCGGGCGCCTCGTGAAGGTCACCCCCTCCTCCAAGGTCGTGGGCGACCTCGCCCTGCAGCTCGTGGGGATGGGCGTGGACCCGGCGGAGTTCGAGGCTGATCCGCAACGGTTCGACCTGCCGGACTCCGTGATCGGCTTCCTCGCCGGCGAGCTCGGCACGCCCCCCGGAGGGTGGCCGGAGCCCTTCCGCTCCAAGGCGCTGGAGGGGCGCAACGTCAGGGTCGGGGTCACCGAGCTGTCGGCCGAGGACCAGCAGGCGCTCGCCGAGGACTCCGACACGCGGCGGGCCACGCTGAACCGGCTGCTCTTCGCCGGTCCCACCCGCGAGTACGAGGCCGGCCGGGCCAAGTACGGCGACGTGTCCGTGCTGCACACCCGGGACTTCCTCTACGGGCTCACCACCGAGCACGAGCACGTGATCTCCCTGGGCAAGGGCGTGCGTCTGCTGGTCACCCTGCAGGCGATCTCGGAGGCCGACGACAAGGGCATGCGCACCGTGATGCTCACCCTCAACGGCCAGCCGCGCATGATCGAGGTCCGCGACACCTCGGTCGCCTCGGCCGTGCCCGAGACCGAGAAGGCCGACCCCGCCGACCCCGGCCACGTGGCCGCCCCCTTCGCCGGGGCGGTGACCGTGACGGTGGCCGAGGGCGACACCGTGGAGGCCGGCGGACAGGTCGCGACCATCGAGGCCATGAAGATGGAGGCCTCCATCACCGCCCCCACCGGCGGCACCGTCGCCCGCGTCGCCCTGAAGGGCGTCGCCCAGGTCACCGGCGGCGACCTCCTCCTGGTGCTCGACACCACCGAGGACTGAACCGATCGCGGGCCCCGGGTCCTCCCCGTGGGAGGCCCCGGGGCCCGCGTGTCACGGAGCGTCATGGAAAGGACCGCGATGCAGGAGATCCTGGGCCGTCCCGTCGACGAGCAGACGCGCTGCGTGCACTACCGCACGCCGCTGGACGTGGTCGCGATCAGGTTCTGGTGCTGCCGGGAGTACTACCCTTGTCATCTGTGCCACGAGGAGACCGCCGGCCATCCGGCGGCGCAGTGGCCGGCCGCCGAGCACGACGCCGCGGCCGTGCTCTGCGGGGTCTGCAGGACCGAGCTCTCCGTGCACGAGTACCTGACGGTGGACGGCTGCCCGCAGTGCGGGGCAGAGTTCAACCCGGGGTGCCGCCTGCACACCGAGCTGTACTTCGAACCGGCGCCTCGGGACTGAGGCATCCCGGGCCCGGGGCACTTCGGGCCTGGGGCACCTTTGGAGTGGAGCACGGACTCCGGGGTGCGCTGGAACCTGGCGCGGCAGCGGCCCGCGTCGGTGAGCGCGACGAGGAAAGGAGAGCCCGCACGGTGTCGATCAAGCATCCGCTGTGGGACCGGTCGCGCCGTGGCGAGCCCTCCGCCCCGCCTCCGCCCGGTCCCCCGGGCATCCGGCTGAGCGGTGTCACGGTCACCCGGGAGGAGCAGGACGTCCTCAAGGACGTGGATCTGTCGCTGGACGAGCACCGCATCGCGGTGATCGGGCTCAACGGCTCGGGCAAGTCCACCCTGGTGCGCCTGCTCAACGGTCTGCTGCTGCCCACTCGCGGCACGGTGCAGGTGGGCGGAATGAGCACCGCCCAGGACGCCAAGCTCATCCGGCGGCAGGTCGGCTTCGTGTTCCAGAACCCCGAGAACCAGATCGTGATGCCCCTGGTGGCCGAGGACCTCGCCTTCGGGGCGAAGAACCTGGGCCTGCGCGGAGCCGACCTCACCGTGAGGGTGGACGGGGTCCTGGACCGGCTGGGCATCGCCCACCTGGCCGAGCGGGAGTCCCACGCGCTGTCCGGGGGCGAGAAGCAGATGGTGGCCCTGGCCTCGGTGCTGGTCATGGAGCCGACCACGATCGTCTTCGACGAACCGACCACCATGCTGGACCGGCGCAACCGGCGCCGACTGCAGGCCACCATCGACGACCTCGACCAGCAGGCGATCGTGGTGACCCACGACCTGGACCTGATCGGCGGCTACCAGCGGGTCCTGGTGGTGCACGAGGGCCGGATCGCCTTCGACGGCGCCCCCGCCGAGGCTGTGGAGATCTACTGCGAGATCAGCGACCGATGACCGGTCCGCAGCGCACCGGTCCGCTGACCCGGATCCCGGCCGGGTACAAGTTCGCGTTCCTGTTCGGGGCCAGCCTCGGCATCTACGCCGTGACGCACCTGGGTGTGCAGGTCGCGGTCTTCGTCCTGGCCTCGGCCGCCGCGGTGCTCACCCGCACCCCGGTCGCCCGCCTGGTGCGGATGCTGCTGGGCCTGGTCGTCATCGTCGGGATCGTCTTCCTCACCCTGGGGTTCACCACGACCTGGGAAGCAGCAGCGGTCTCGGCCCTGCGGCTGCTCAGCCTCTGCCTGTTCGCCTACGCGGTGAGCCTGTCCACCACGTTCAGCGAGATGCTCACCCTGTTCGAGCGGCTGCTGGCCCCGACCCGGCACCTGGGGCTGAACCCGGCGCAGATGAGCCTGGCCCTGTCGATGACGATCCGGTTCATCCCGCAGATCCGCAGCCAGTACCTCGAGGTCCGGGAGGCACAGTTCGCCCGGGGGCTCCACAACAGCCCTCTGGCCGTGCTGGTGCCCCTGCTGGTGCGGTCCCTGGAGTCGGCCCAGCAGATCGCCGCCGCCCTCGACGCCCGCTGCTACGACTCCACCCCACCACCGCGGCGCCGCGCCCCTGCCACCGACTGATCCCTGCCCTGTCCGTTCCACCCCCGTCAGTTCCACCGCATGCCCGTTCGAGCCCACCCGCTCAGCCCTGACCGAAGGACCCCCATGGCCACCACGACCACCCGGACCACCGACACCTCCCAGACCACCCAGAACACCGTGCTCGTGGCGGTGTTCGCCGCCCTGATCGCAGCCCTGGGCCTGGTGCCGCCGATCACGGTCGGGATCATCCCGGTGCCCATCACGCTGCAGACCCTCGGGGTGATGCTCGCCGGGGCGCTGCTCGGGCCGGTCCGCGGCATGCTCTCCGTCGTCGTCCTGCACGCCCTGGTGCTGGCCGGTCTGCCCCTGCTGGCCGGGGGCCGGGGCGGGCTCGGGGTGTTCCTGGGCCCGACCGGCGGCTACCTCGTGGGCTGGATCGCCGCGGCCCTGGTCATCGGGGTGCTGGTGAAGTACTGGGCGATCCGGCGCACCGGCCGTACTACCCGCTTCGCCGCGGTGCTGCTGAGCGTGGTCGTGGGCGGCATCGTGGTGATCTACGCCTTCGGCATCCCCTGGACGGCCGTGGTCACCGGGCTGCCGCTGTCCACCTCCGCCCTGGGCTCGCTCGTGTTCGTTCCCGGGGACCTGCTCAAGGCGGTCGTGGCCACACTGGCCGCGATCAACGTCCACCGCAGCTACCGCCGCCTCCTGGGCGGCGTGCCGGCCGCCGCCCGCTGACAGCCGGAGAGCTCCCGGGCCGCACCCGCGGCGACGAGAGAACTCAGCACCGAGGACGAGGACATGCCCTTTCTGGACCGCGTGACCCGCTGGGCCGTCGAGCGCCCGCAGGAGCTCGCCGTCGCCTGCGGGACCGAGGAGCTGAGCTGGCGGGAGCTGCACACCGAGGCCGCCGCCCTGGCCGCCTCGGGCGCGCCCACGGGGATCCTGCGGCAGGGCAACGGCGCGGGCTTCGCCGTCCGGTGGGCCGCGGGAGTGACCGAGGACCGCGAATGCGCCGTCATCGACCCCTCCTGGCCGGAGGAGGTCGCCGAGCAAGTGCAGGAGCGCTGCGCGGCACGGCTCCCCGTGGCTTCGACGCCGGCGCAGTTGCGCGACGGTGACCCGGACTCGGCGTTCCTGATCGGGCTGACCTCGGGCACCACCGCCCTGCCCAAGGGCTTCAGCCGCAGCCGCGGCTCCTGGCAGCGGTCCTTCGAGGCCTCGATCGACCACTTCGGTCTGCGCCGGGAGGACCGCGTGCTGGCACCCGGCCCGCTCTCGGCCAGCCTGAACCTCTACGCCCTCTCCGAGTGCCTGTACGCCGGGGCCGGCTTCTGTACCCTGCCGGGCTTCGACGTCGCGGCCGCTCAGGCGGCGATCACCGCCCGCGGTATCACTCGTCTGGTGCTCGTGCCCGCGATGCTGCGGGTCCTCGCCGAGCGGGGCCTGGCCGGCGGGACCGGTGCGAGCGGGGTGACGGCGATCGTGTGCGCGGGGCAGAAGCTGGACCCCAGGACCCTCGAGGCCGCGCGCCGGTGGGCCCCGAGCGCCAGGATCTGGGAGTACTACGGTGCGGCCGAGCTCGGCTTCGTCGCCTCCCGCTGCCACCGTCCGGGCGAGGCCGCCGAGGAGCTCACCGGGGAGTCCGGGACCTCGGTGGGGGTTCCGTTCCCCGGCGTGGAGCTCGCCGTCCTGGACGGCGACGGCCGCCCGGTGCCCGAGGGCGAACCCGGGACCATCGGTGTCCGCTCGGACCTGGTCTGCGACGGCTATCTCTGGGGCGACGACGGTCAGGCCTTCACCGGCCTGGGCGGCTTCGCCACGGTGCGAGACCAGGGTTTCCTGCGGAACGGGCAGCTGCACGTGCTGGGCAGGGTGTCCGAGATGATCAACACCGGTGGGCTCAACGTCTATCCCCACGAGGTCGAGGCGGCGCTGGCCGCGGTGCCCGGAGTGGCCGACGTCGTCGTGACCGGGGTGCCCGACGACGCCCGCGGCCAGCGGATCGTGGCCGGGATCCTTCCCGCCCACGACCGGCCGGACCAGCTGCGGATCCGGACCGCCCTGCAGGGGCGGCTGGCCCCGGCCAAGCGTCCGCAGCAGTACGTGGAGCTGCAGGAGCTGCCCCTCACCGAGGCCGGCAAATTCAACCGCGCGGTGTTCCGCGGCTGGATCCTCGAAGGAGATGCCCGTGTCCGTCCCCTCGGCTGATGCCCCCGTGCTGGTGCTGGGCCGGCGCACCCCGCTGGCGCGGGCCGGGACCCTGCTCGACGGCGTGCCCGTGCACCGGTTGCTGGCCCCGGTGTTCCGCTCCCTGCTGGAGGACTCCGGCCTGGACCAGGGACGGCTCGCCGACGTCGTGGTCGGCAACGCGGTCGGCGCCGGGGGCAACCTCGCCCGGCTCGTAGCCCTGGAAGCCGGCCTGCCGCTGTCCGTGCCGGGCCTGACGGTGGACCGGCAGTGCGGCTCGGGCCTGGACGCCGTGGTGCTGGCCTGCCGGCTCGCCCAGGCCGGGGCCGGGCGGGCCTTCCTCGCCGGCGGGGCGGAGAGCATCAGCACCGCCCCGCTGCGCGGACGACGACGGGAGGACGGCGGAGTCGAGTTCTACCGCCGCGCCCAGTTCGCCCCGGAGCACCTGGGCGACCCCGACATGGGCGAGGCCGCCGAGACCGTCGCCCGCGAGCACGGGATCGACCGGGAACGGCAGGACGGCTACGCCCTGCGCAGCCACCAGCGGGCGCTGGCTGCCGCGGAGACGGGGCGGTACCAGGGCGAGCTGGTGCCGGTGGCCGGGCCGCGCGGGGAGGTGCGGGCCGACAACGGACCGCGCAGGACGATGACCGCCGGGCTGATGGCGCGCTTCCCACCCGTGTTCGCGACCGGGGGGACGGTCACGGCCGGGAACTCCTGTCCGGACGCGGACGGCGCGGCCGCCGTGCTCGTCACGGACCCGGCCACGGCGCGGGTCCTGGGCTTCCCGGCGGGACTGGCCTTCCGCGGCGCGGCCACGGTCGGGGTGGATCCGGCGCGGCTGGGCATCGGCGCGGCCGTGGCCGCCCGGGACCTGCTGCACGAGCAGGGCGTGGCCGTGGACCAGCTGGCGGCGGTCGAGTTCAACGAGGCCTTCGCCGGGCAGGTGCTGGCCTGCGTCGACCTCCTGGGACTCGACGAGCAGGTCCTCAACGCCGAGGGCGGCGCCCTGGCCCTGGGCCACGCCTACGGCGCCTCGGGGGCGGTGTCCGTGGTCCGGCTGCTCGCCAGGTCCCGGGACCTGCCCGAGGGGAGCCTGGTGCTGGCGATGATCAGCTCCGCCGGCGGCATCGGCACGGCGGCCCTGTTCGAGAAGGTCGGACTCTGAACGCAGGGCCTCGGCCCGAGCCGGCGGGTCCGTGCCGGCCGGTCGTCGCCTCCCCAGCGGGCCGTTCCGCTCGGCGCGGTCGGGGTTCCGCACCGGTCGGAGCGGAACCGGCTGCGGCTGCCAGCGCTCTCCCGGTTGAGAGCCGCTCCGCGCGCATGTCGGCCGGGTCAGTGCGTCCGCGGGTCGAGCGGCCGCTCGGTGTCCTCCAGCGCCGGGTAGGTCGGCCCGTGCTCGCCGAGCACCGTCAGCCCGCGCCGCACGTTGTAGTACAGGTCCCGCAGCGTCCAGCTGGGCAGGGCCGCGCGCTCCCGCTTCGGGACGGACTGCCGGCCCACGGTGGCGAAGACGACGAGCAGCGCCAGGAGGTAGAGTCCGCCGACCATGGGGAGCTCCTTCTCGCGACCATCGTCGCGTAAGGGCCTAAACTGTTGACGACACTCACGCTAGCCCTCGAAAGGATAAGCAGTCAAGTGCATTTTGCCTATGACACCGAGGATGTTCTCGAGTTCGACGCGGCGCTCATCAACACCGCCCCCGGGGCGTCGCGCTCCGGGGAGGAGGAACTGGTGACCACCGCGCAGCTGCGGGACCTCCTGGAGGAGCACGGCTGGTCGGGGCGCTTCGACCGCGACGAGCAGGAGCTCGCCGAGGTGCTCGAGGTGCGCCGTGACCTGCGGCGGGTCTGGGCCCTGGACCGGGATGCCATGGTGGCGGCGGTCAACGCCGTGCTCGACACGGAAGAGCTCGCACCGCACCTCGTCCGGCACGACGGGAAGGACTGGCACCTGCACGCCTCGCCCTCGCACGCCCCCTTGGCGGCCCGTCTGCGTCTCGAGACGGCGTTCGCCCTCGTGGACGTGATCCGCGCCGACGAGACGGACCGGCTGCGGGAGTGCGGGGCCGAGGACTGCGACGGAGTGCTCCTGGACCTCTCCCGCAACCGCTCCAAGCGCTTCTGCAGCCAGCGCTGCGCCAACCGCACCAACATGACCGCCTATCGCCGGCGCCAGGCGGGTGACACGGTCGGCCGCCCGGATTCCGGCGACGCGGCGTGAGCCGGCCCGGCTGACCGGCCGGCGCGGCGGGCAGGCGTCGTCGTCGTGCGCTTCACCCCGGAAGGCACGAGCCATGGCGGGTGAGGAGGGGCACACTGTGGGCATGAGGATGATGCTGCTGACGTCCGGCACCCGCGGCGACGTGGAGCCCTTCGCCGCTCTGGCCCGCTGTGCCGCCGACCGCGGGCACGAAGTCCGGCTGGGCGTGCCCGACAACTCCGGTGTGGACCTGTCCGGGCTCGACACCGTCAGCCTGGAGGTGGACTTCCACCAGCTGGTCCAGGCGCACGGCATCTCTCCGTGGACGGCCGTGCGGCACTTCCGCACCGAGGTGGGCCCCGGCATGCGCCGCATGCTGGCCGCCGCCGTGCGCGAGACGCTCGCCTTCGAGCCGGACATCGTGGTCCGCCACGCCAAGGTGCTCACGGCCCCGGCCGTGGCGGACGCCCTGGGCATCCCGCACGTGGTGGTGGAGGCCGTTCCCGTGCTCACCCCCACCCGGCTGTTCCCGGCGCCCGGCGTGGTGAACCGGGACCTCGGCCGGTTCAACCGCGCCACCTACGCGGCCGCCAGGGGTGCCGAACGGATGTTCCGCCGCGACATCGAGCGGGCGTGCGCCCAGCTGCCCGGTGGCGTGCCGGCCTCCGTCTTCGCCTCTGCGGCAACCCTGCTGCCGATCAGCCCGCAGCTGCTGCCGCGCCCGGACGACTGGCCGGCCACGGTGCACCTCACCGGGTCGTGGCACCCCGACGCCCCCGCGCCGGAGCCCGATCTCGCCGTGCTCGAGTTCCTCCGGGGCGGGCCGCACCTGGTGGCGACCTTCGGCTCCATGGCGTCCGGGGACCCGCAGGCGCGGGGGAGGGCGGTGGTCGAGAGCGCCCGCGCCCACGGCCTGCGCACCCTGCTGCTCACCGGCTGGGGCGGGCTCGCCCTGCCGGACGAGCTCCGGGGCGACGACGTACTGGCCGTGCCGTCGCTGCCGCTCGACGCGGTGCTGCCCGGCGCCGCGCTCGCCGTCCACCACGGCGGGGCCGGGACCGTGCACACCGTGGCTCGGGCCGGCGTCCCGCACGTGGTGGTGCCCTTCCTCGCCGACCAGCCGTTCTGGGGCCGGCAGCTCCACCGGCTCGGGCTCGCGGCCGCGCCGATCCCGCAGAAGAAGCTGACCGTGGAGCGGCTCACCGCGGCGATCGACGACGCCCTGAGGTGTCGGTCCGCCGCGGAGCAGGTGGGCCAAGAAGTGCGGAAAGAGCACGGCCTGCAGACGGCGCTGTCCGTGCTCGCGTCCTGTTGACCTCCGGAAGGCGCCGGGCAGTGTAGTTTGCGTTCGAGAACCGTTGGTTGCCAGGCGTCCTGCCCGGTGTGACGAGCAGCAAGGACACGCATGGGCGGCGACGAGCAGGCAGAGCGCAACACAGTGGTGGAACGGCTGAGCGGCGTGGCCCGCGCCCACGCCCGGGACGGAACCGACGGGGCTCAGGAGCTGGAGCACGCCCTCGGGTTCCTCGGGGAGCTCGACCTCCGGACGCTGCGGGAGGTCGAGTGTGAGCTCGCCCGTCCCGACAGCGTGATCACCGGGCCGGTCGGGGGAGAGCGCGGTGGCCTCGCCGCCTTTCTCGGCACGCGCTACGCCGCGGCGTTCCCCGCCTCCCGGTACCCTCCGAGCACGCCGGTCCCGCAGCTGCGGGCCCGGCTGCTGGACACCCTGGTCTTCCGGGAGACCCGGATCGCCCACGGCAGCACGATGTTCGACCGGGCCGTGCGAAGGGTGCAGGGCGCTCTCGGGCTGCCCCCGAACGACAGCCTCGCGGAGACGGGGTTCGTCGAGTACGGGGCCTCGAGCGTCTTCCTGCTGCTCGACGTCGCGGCGTCCTTCGCGACGGTGCAGCTCAGCAGGACCTCCGCGCACATCACCGCGTCCATGGGCTACTCCGGGGTCGACGCCTACGCGGACGCCCTCGACGCCTGCCACTTCATGACCACTCCCTTCGCCAGGCACCTCCTGCGATCCCGGCCAGCCCCCGACAAGCTCGTGGCCATGGCGGCGCGCGGGCGGCTGGACACCTTCGGGATCTCGCCCACGGACCTCGACGGAGACCGCTTGCGAGCCGAGCTCTCGAAGCTCCGGGACCGGTTGCCGGCGATGAGCAGTGCCTACTCCACCTGGGGACCCGCGGGGGACACCGTCCGACGGCAGCCTCCGGCCACCGCCGGGCGGGAGGACACGGCGCGGACGTCCTTCGTCGTCTCCCGGCGCCCGGGGCGGCCCCGGACCGCGGGGGAGGCCGAACAGCAGCACCTCTCCCGCAGGAGCTGGACGTTCCGGGTGCGCGAGCGCAGGGCTCTGCTGGGGACGGTTCTGGCGGTCGCCGCGATCGCGATCCTCTGGTGGTCGGCGAGGGCGGCCTCACTCGAGCTCTCCGGCCGGCTCTTCGTGCTCGCCGGCCTGATGGGGGCCGTCGCCGGCGCTGCCCTGGCCGCCCTGCTCGACTCCCGGGCGCAGGCCTTCTTCCGGGCCGCCGAGGGGCTCAGCATGTACACGGTGCTGCAGGGCCGGCGGGACGCGCAGTTCCTGCGCGCCCTGCGCACGCTGCGCCCGGACCTCTTCGCCGAGGCCCGGCACGCTGGTCTTCCGCGGCTCGTCACCGTGGTGGTCGAGCGCAACGGCGTGCTGTTCCTGGGCCGCGGCGTCCGTCCCCGTGTCGTCGCGGCGTTCCACTGGTTGCACGTCCGGCAGATCATGGCGCCGGAGGATCCGCCCGGGACCCCCCGCCGGCGAGCGCACCGGGTGGTCTTCGGAGTCCGCAGAGATGGAGCCGAGGTGGTGCTCGGTCTTCCGCTCGAGCGGGCGAAGGTGGCCTGGACCCGGCACAGCTACCTCGAGAACAAACCACTGGAGGCGGTGCTCGCACTCCTGCAGGGCCTGCGGCACACCTGGGCGCTGCCCCCGCTCGGCGCGCGCAGCAGCGGCAAGGACGTGGACACCTCCGAGCGCCTGCGCCTGCTGAGCGGCGCCGAGGAGCTGGCCGGCACCCGCTGGGAGAAGGATGCCCTCGACTGGGAGTTCGGCCCCCGCCCGCCGCTGGAGCTCTCCGGTGCCGCCGCGGCACGCCGGGAACAGCTGGTGCTGGGAGTGGTCGTCGTGGCCATGGCGCTCGGATGCGTGCTCGTCCCGCTGTTCCTGTCCTGGCTCGTCAACTGATTCAAGCGGTCCATTCAAGAACTCCGATTCCTGAGAAAAACCGCTGTCGAAGCCCAAATGAGCCGGGTCGTCAATCCCGAATTCTTGTGGATGGCAATTTCCGTTGACTTCGGCCAGAAAGGTCTTGACCTGGAGGCCGTGCATTCTGGAAATGCTGGTTGACGTGCTTGAACACTGAAAAGGTCGTCCGCTCGGTTAGTCTCTGTCCCGTACGGGAACCCCGAATGGGGGACAACCATTCACCAGGGCGTCAGTCGAAGCGCCCACGAACCGGAGGGACGCTCGCGTGGAGCCCATGCTCGGACCGGCGCCTCTTTTCCTGGTGCTGGCCGCCGGTTTCGCCGGCGCTGTCGTGGGATGGTTCCTGCCCCGCGTCGTCCTGCGGTACAGCCGTGTCACGGACGAGCCCACCTCCGCGCCGTCCCGACCGCTCCTGGTGGTCGCCACGGCGGCGCTCTTCGTCATCGTGGCCGCGTTCTTCGGGCTCAGCTGGCAGCTCCCGGCGTATCTCTTCTTCGCGGTGGTCGCCGTGGTGCTCACGGTGATCGACCTGCGCCACCACCTTCTGCCCAACGCCGTGGTGCTGCCGGCGCTGGGCATCGGCTTCGTGTTGCTCGCGCTCGCCGCCGCCGGGGAGAACGCCTGGAGCGCACTGCTGCGCGCCGTGCTGGGCGCTCTCGTGCTGTTCGTCCTCTATCTCGTCCTGGCGCTCGTCTCGCCGGCCGGACTCGGCATGGGCGATGTGAAGCTCGCCGCCGTGCTCGGGCTGTTCCTCGGGTTCCAGGGGTGGGGGGCTCTGTTCGTCGGGGCGGTGCTGGCCTCCGTGGTTGGCATGGTGGTGGGTCTCGCCGTGCTGGCGTCCCGGCGCGGCGGACTGCGCAGCGACGTCCCGTTCGGCCCGTCGATGCTCGCCGGCGCCCTGGTGGCCGTCGTCTGGGGGGAGCTGCTGGCGCGGGAGTACCTGCTGCCAGGGCTGTACTGACGCCGTTCGGGGGACAATCGCGGTGCGGCATCGGCCCATGCAGATGAATGCGGGTTGCCACTAGGCATTACGTCTCTCTTTGACGTCCCCCAAAGTGCATGTACTCGAATGGTTGTTCCTTTGCTCGAGCAAAGTCTATTCTGATTACAGGTCAGTAGCCCGGTACGGGGAGCCTCTCGCAGGCAGTGTCGGAAACAGCTGAAGACCCACTCCACCATTTCTCTGTTCTGCTAAGGAGCTTTCTCATGCTGCCTCTCTTCATCACCCTCCAGACTCTCTTCGGCGACGCCAAGGCCCGCCTCTCCGGCGAGGAGAAGGGCGCCACCGCCGTCGAGTACGGCCTGCTCATCGGCCTCGTCTCGATGGTGCTCATCGTGGCCATCGTGCTGCTCGGGCCGGCCTTCACGACCATGATGAACAACATCATCGCCCAGCTTCCCTGATCTCAGGGTCTACAACGGGCCGCGG
>NZ_JBISWK010000155.1:0-38523 GCF_044462205.1 Kocuria rhizosphaericola
CGCCGCGGCCCGTTTCGGCTCGAAGGAGGGGATCATGAGCCGTTTTCGTTCCGACCGAGGAGCAGTGGCCGTCGAGTTCGCACTCGCGATCCCACTTCTTCTGACCATACTTCTGGGGATTGTCGAAATGGGGTTCGCCTTCAACTCGCAGATCTCGGTAACTCATGCAGCACGCGAGGCCGTTCGCACCATGGCCATCCAGGATGATCCTGCGGCTGCACGAGCAACGGCCATTGCGGCGTCTCCGTCCTTGATTCCGGCCATGACCGATGGGGAGATCACAGTGACCCCCGCCAGCTGTACGGCGGGGAGCACTGCCACGGTGACTATCCAGCACAACCACACTTTCGTTACCGGGCTGTTCGGGGCCAACGTCAACATACGAGGAACGGCGGCCATGCGATGCGGGGGTTGATCGATCGGCTGCGGCGCGGGGAGCGGGGGGGCATCTCCGTGATCGTCGCCCTCTCTCTGGTCGTACTGCTCGGCGCTGCCGCACTTGTCATCGACACCGGCGCTCTCTACGCGGAACGTGCGGAGCTGCAGAGCGGTAGCGACGCAGCAGCCCTGGCCATCGCCCAGGACTGCGCAGTCGGAAGCTGTGGTGTCCCCAGCGCAACTGCCCAGACCTTCGCCAACTCGAACGCCAAGGACAACGCCGCCAACGTCGACGCACCGACGTTCCCCACCCCGACCTCCGTCCGGATTCGGGCAACGACCCGGGACAGTGGTGGAGCCGGCTCCCTTGCACTGATGTTCGCGCCTCTGCTCGGCATCGACGAGGAGACTGTGTCTGCGACATCGACTGCGACCTGGGGCAGTCCCGCCGGCGGGCCGGCCATGCTTCCGCTCGCCTTCGCGCCCTGCGTCTTCGATCTTGACGGTGGCATCCATGTCATCAAGACCCACGGCTCCGGAACGCCTGACTGCACCAGCACGAGCCCGTCGGGCGCGACGCTACCGGGCGGCTTCTCGTGGCTCGGCGGATCGACGGGATCCTGCGAGGTCCAGGTCGACATCAACACCACTGTTCCCAGCAGCATGGGCGCGAGCATGCCCAGCGATTGCTCCACCGTCCTGGTCCCGTCCCTGGTGGGAGAGACGATCCTCCTGCCCGTGTACGACGACAAGACCGGCACAGGTGCCGGTGCCACCTACCACATCTCCGGATGGGCCGCCTTCACGATCCACGGCTGGCGGTTTCCCAGCAACGCGGTGAACAACACGACCATCGCCGGGGCCACGTGCACCGGCAGCTGCAACGGCATCATCGGTGAGTTCATCACCTTCTCCGCCCTGGACGAGGGCTTCACCACCGGCGGCCCTGATCTGGGCGCGACCGTCGTCTCCCTGACCGAGTAGAAAGATCGCCCCGTGAAAGTTCGTGTCATCGCCGCCGTCATGGCTGTGGTCCTCGCCCTGGTGGGTGCCGTGCTCGTCTCCGGCTATGTCCGAGCTGCCGACGCACGAGCCCTCGAGGGCCTGGAGAACAAGGAAGTCTACGTCGTCGACACTGCGGTGCCCGCGGAAACCCCCGTCGAAGACCTTGGAAAACATCTACGGAAACAGGCGCTGCCGCTGACGGCCGTTGCTGAGGACGCCGTCGTGGACCTCGAGGAGTTCGAAGGTCGCGTGACCGCTGTAGCTCTCCAGCCGGACGAGCAGCTGCTGGGCGGCCGGCTCGTCACGCTCAACTCGCTCCAGGAACCTGGCCGCGTCGCTCTGCCGAAGGGACTGCAGGAGGTCACCGTCCAGCTCAGTCCTGATCGAGTCGTCGGCGGTCAGCTCGAGGCCGGAGAGTTCGTGGGCATCTTTGCTTCCTTCGAGGAGGGGCCGGGTGACAAACCTGCCACGGAGCTCGTGTTCCACCGGGTCCTGGTCACCAGCGTCCAGGGCGCGCCCGCCGCAGCGGAGGCCGGCGGCGACGAACCGACTGCCGACACTCCGCCCGTTCCCGAGGGTGCCCTGCTGGTCACGTTGGCCCAGGACGCGGCAGCGGCCGAGAAGACCGTCTTCGCCGCGGAGTTCGGAACGCTGTGGTTGGCGAAGCAACCAGTAGAAGCAAAGTGGAACGACACCGGTGCCAGCATGGAGGACTTCTTCAAATGAGCAGATTCCTACTCGTCACCTCGGACGTGACGTTCGAGCAACGTGTACAGACGGCTATCGCCGGCCGGATTCCAGGCTCCGTGCAGACCATCTACAACGTGCAGATACCGGACACCCCAGATGAGCTGTTGCGTCGGGTGATCGGCGAGCTGCCAGCTGTTCTGCTGCTCGGGCCAGGCGTTGACGTCAACGAGGCCCTCGGCCTGGCCGGCATCTTCGACGTCCAGTTCCCGGAAATCAGTGTGGTTCTCGTGGCGGGCGCTGATCCGGAGCTCGCGCTGGCAGCCATGCGGGTGGGCATCCGCGACATCCTGGAGCCGGGCGCCGAGGTGGACGTCGTCCGGGTCCTGCTCGAACGTGCCTGCCACGCCGCCGACAGCCGCCGTCGTGGGGCCATCTCGGAGGATGCGCCGGCGTCCCGTCGGCAAGGGCGGGTCATCGCCGTGACCTCTCCCAAGGGAGGAGTGGGCAAGACCACGGTCGCAGCGAATCTCGCCATTGGGCTCGGCAAAATAGCTCCCATGTCGACGGTGCTGGTGGATCTGGACGTGCAGTTCGGAGACGTCGCCGCGGTCCTCAATCTCGTTCCCGAGCACACGCTGTCGGACGCGGTGACTGGTGCGGCGGCGCAGGATTCGATGGTCCTCAAGACCTTCTTGAGCGTCCACCCGGCATCGATCTACGCCCTGTGCACTCCCGAGTCCCCGGCGGATGCGGACCGCATCAACGCCGACCAAATCGGTCACATGCTGGAGCAGCTTGCCACCGAGTTCCAGTACGTCGTCATCGACACCGCTCCCGGACTCGGGGAGCACACACTCGCTGCTCTGGAAGCGGCAACGGACGTGGTTTTCCTCTCCGGCATGGACGTACCGGGTGTGCGCGGCCTCCGCAAGGAGATCGACGTGCTGAGCGAACTGCAGATGCTTCCCGGGTCCCGTCACGTGGTCGTCAACATGGCCGATCGTTACAGCGGGTTGACCGTGCAGGACGTCGAGGCGACCATCCGGACTCCCGTGGACGTCGTGGTGCCACGGTCCAAAGCCGTCACGTACTCCACCAACAAAGGCGAGCCGATCCTGCAGGAGGCGTCGCGCGACAAGGCGGCGAAGGCCTTGAGTGGCCTGGTGGCTCGCTTCGATCCTTCCCAGACCACAGTTCCCCGCAAGGCCGTGCACCGACGGGCGGTGCTGCAGTGAAGCTGTCCGACAGGCTCAACGCCGCCCGGGGTACTGAAGAGGCGCAACCTGCCGCTGAGAACCCGCCGCTGGACCCGTCCGAAGCAATCATGCCGGTGTTCATGCCGACGCCGGCACCCGCCCCCGTGGTGCCACGGGTCGACGCCCTCGCCACCCTGAAACATCGTGTCGGTGAGGCTCTGTTCGAGCGTCTCGGCAGTCGTCTGAGCGACTCGGGGCTGACCGAGTCCTCTCTGCAGGCCTATGCCCGAGAAGAACTCGCACAGATCATTGATGCCGAGCAGGTGCCGCTCACCACAGAGGAGCGACAACGGCTGGTCAGGCAGATCAGCGACGACGTCCTCGGCTTCGGCCCGATGCAGCAGTTCCTCGACGATGACTCCGTCACGGAGATCATGGTGAACGGACCCGATCAGATCTTCATCGAGCAAGAGGGACGCGTGCACCTCAGCGATTCCCAGTTCAAGTCCGAAGAGGATTTGCGACGGGTGATCGAGAAGATCGTCTCCAAGGTCGGTCGTCGGATCGATGAGTCCTCCCCACTGGTGGATGCGCGGCTCGAGGACGGTTCCCGCGTCAACGCGGTCATTCCGCCGTTGGCCGTCAACGGCTCGTCCTTGACCATCCGGAAGTTCGCCGCTGACCCTCTGAAAGTGGTCGATCTCGTCCGGTTCGGATCGATGACCCCGGAGATGGCGGAGTTGCTCAACGCGTGCGTCAAGGCGCACCTGAACATCCTCATCTCCGGAGGCACGGGCACGGGCAAGACCACGATGCTCAATGTCATGTCCTCCTTCATCCCGCACGACGAACGCATCATCACCATCGAAGACGCCGTGGAGCTCCAGTTGCAACAGGAGCACGTGGTCCGTCTGGAGAGCCGCCCCTCGAACATCGAGGGCAAGGGTGAGATCACCATCCGGGACCTGGTCAAGAACTCTCTCCGTATGCGACCCGACCGCATCGTGATCGGTGAGTGTCGTGGTGGCGAAGCGCTCGACATGCTGCAGGCCATGAACACGGGACACGATGGGTCGCTGTCCACCATCCACGCCAATTCCCCACGGGACGTCATTTCGCGTCTGGAAACCCTGGTGTTGATGGCAGGCATGGACCTGCCGCTACGCGCAGTTCGGGAGCAGATCTCGTCCGCGATCGACGTCGTCGTCCAGCTCACACGGTTGCGGGATGGTACTCGTCGTGTCACCCACATCACCGAAGTGCAGGGAATGGAGGGGGAGATCGTCACACTCCAGGATGCGTTCATCTTCGACTACAGTGCGGGCGTTGACGCCAGCGGCCGGTTCCTCGGCAAGGCGATTCCAACAGGGGTGCGCCCCCGATTCATCGACCGTTTCGAGGATCTCGGCATCCAGGTCTCGCCGAAGCTGTTCGAGGTTCCCGCGGCTGTGGGACGGGGACGCTGATGCTGATCGCAGGGCTCGTGCTGTGCGTCCTGGCGATCATGCTGCTGCTGTTCGTCACCTTTAGCTCCTCCACTCCGAGGCTTCCTGAGGAACGCCGTCGGCCGCCTGCTGCGGAAGCACCGTCCTTCCTGAGTCGTGCCACGGGCATCACGACGGATGCCATCACCGAAGCCCTCAACCGTTATGGCTGGGCACGGTCCATCGGCCAGGTCCTCGACCGCGCCGGCATCAGACTCGCCCCCGCAGATTTCCTCGTCATGGTCGCCATCGCGGCTCTGGTGGCTGCCATGTTCGGTTACCTGCTCAACGGCCCGTTGCTGGCGCTGCTGTTCCTGGTGCTGGCGCCCCTCGGAGCGAAGGTCTTCTTGTCAGTGAAGCTGGGCACGAGGCAACGGGCCTTTGCGAATCAGCTCGACGACACGCTCCAACTGCTCGCCGGAAGCCTGAGGGCGGGGCACAGCCTTCTGCGCGCCATCGATGCCGTCTCCCGTGAAGCACAGGTGCCGACCACTGACGAACTGGCCCGGGTGGTGAACCACACCCGTATCGGGCGCGACCTCAATGATGCCCTGGAGGAAACGGCGACGCGGATGAACAGCGAGGACTTCAGCTGGGTTGCCCAGGCCATCGGCATTCACCGAGAGGTGGGCGGCGACCTCGCGGAGGTCCTGGATCAAGTGGGGCAAACGATCCGTGAGCGCAACCAGATTCGTGGTCAGGTGAAGGCGCTCAGCGCGGAGGGGAAGATGTCCGCCTACATCCTCATGGGGCTGCCCTTCGTCGTCGCAGTTGTCCTGTCCATTCTGAACCCGGGCTTCATGCAACCGCTCTTCGAGAGCATCCTCGGCTACGGGCTGATGGTTCTCTCTGTGGTCATGCTGATCGCCGGTGGGCTCTGGATGCGCAAGATCGTCACCTTCAAGTTCTGAGTCCTAACTCCTGCCCGTCGCCTGCACAAGAAGGAATCCCACATGTCGTCCCCGTTGACTCTTGCGATCGTCGCCTTCGCCGCGGCTGTTGCACTCGCTCTGTGGGCCCTGTTCACCAACGTCGGGACGTCGAAGCGGCTGGTGCGCGAGAATCTGGGCCGGGGGCTCGACCAGGAGCTCGTGCTCGGGCCGAGTCCGGGCCGACCGGCGTTCGGTTTCGCCCAACGGTTGACCACCCCCCGGGGTGCGGCCCGGCTCGACCGGTTGCATGCGCTCGCAGGGCGGCCGGCTGCCTGGCCGCTACCTCGACTCCTTGCGCTCAAGCCGCTCCTGGCCGGCGTCGCGCTGATGCTGGGACTCTTGCTGCTCAGCGCGAACTCGAGCGGGCGGATGATCGCGCTCGTCATCGTCTTTACGGGGGTCGCCTACTTCGTTCCCGACCTCCTCCTGTACAGCAGAGGCAAGGAACGCCAGAAGGCCATCGGGCTGGAGCTTCCGGACACGCTCGACCAGATGATGATCGCGGTCGAGGCCGGCCTTGGCTTCGAGTCGGCCATGTCCAGGGCGGGGGAGAACGGAAAAGGTCCTCTCGCCGAAGAACTCCTGCGCACTCTCCAGGACATGCGTGTGGGCGTAGCCCGGAAGGAGGCGTATCTCGCTCTGGAGGAGCGCACCGACGTACCGGATCTCCGGGCTTTTACTCGCTCGGTCATTCAGGCCGATGCCTACGGCATCTCGATCAGCACCGTATTGCGCACGCAAGCGGGAGAAATGCGCCGCAAGCGCCGTCAGCGAGCCGAAGAGCAGGCGATGAAGATCCCGGTCAAGATCGTCATTCCCCTCATGCTGCTGATTCTGCCAGTGCTGTTGATCGTGATCATGGGCCCTGTGATCCTCAATGCCATGGACATGCTGTGACCCAAAGGGAAGTACAGACGGTGAATTACATCGGCTGAGTGCAACGAGCTGGAGCGTGCCCGGACCGGATCTGCCGCTACGAGCACCGGCTCGGCGCGAGGAAAACGAAAAACACCCCGGACCACAGGTCCGGGGTGTTTCCGATGTCCTGAGACATCACATGGTCGGGATGACAGGATTTGAACCTGCGACCTCGTCGTCCCGAACGACGCGCGCTACCAAGCTGCGCCACATCCCGTGAAGCATCCGGTCTCGGCCGGAAACAACTGCTCCATCATAGCCACCTGGCCGCGCGCGTGGGAAATCGGGCCGCCGGCGCCGTGTCAGGGCCCTGCACCGTCCGCCGAACAGTGGACAAAAGTCATTGACCGGTCAGTAACCCATTTGTGAGCATATGCAAATCCGCGTCATCCCTCGATGACTGTGAACCGCGTCACGGCCGGGTCACCTCCCGGCCGCCGCTCACCTGGAGGTTCCATGCCCGTCCGCAAGCCCAGCCACTGGATCACCTCGGCCGCCCTGGCCGGCGCCCTGACCCTCACGGCGACCAGTGCCGTCGCGGCCCCCACCCGTGACAACAGCAACAACAACACCACCCACAAGATCACCCAGGCCGTCACTCAGCAGAAGCTCACGCAGCACCTGAACGCCTTCCAGTCCATCGCGGAGGCCAACGACGGCAACCGCGCTTCGGGCACCTCCGGCTACCAGGCCAGCGTCGACTACGTGGTCCAGAAGCTGCGCGCCGCCGGCTACACCCCGGAGGTCCAGGAGTTCACCTTCCCGTACTTCCAGGAGGTCAGCCCGACCACGGTCAGTGCGGACGGCACGCAGCTCGCCGTCGAGGACGTCGCCGTGATGACGTACTCCGGCACGGGCGCCGTCAGCGGCCCGGTGCAGGCGGTCGACACCACCGGCGCCCCGGCGGTCAGCACCAGTGGCTGCGAGGCCGAGGACTTCGCGGACTTCGTGCCGGGGAACGTGGCCCTGATCCAGCGCGGGAGCTGCTCCTTCGCGACCAAGGCCGCCAACGCGGAGGCCGCCGGCGCGAGCGCCGTGCTGATCTTCAACACCGGCCTGCCGAACGCCGAGGGCGTCGTCGCCGGCACCCTGGGCTCCCCGGAGGCAACCACCCTGCCGACGGTCGGGCTCAGCTACCAGGCCGGCGTGGACCTGCTGGACGCCCAGGACGTCACCGTCGCTGCGGACACCGTCTCGGCGACCCGCACCACCTACAACGTCCTCGCCGAGACCGGCACGGGCGACCCAGGGAACACGGTAATGGTCGGCGCGCACCTGGACGGTGTGCTCGAGGGCGCCGGCATCAGCGACAACGGCACCGGGTCGGCGGGCATCCTCGCGATCGCGGAGGCCATGGCCAAGACGAAGACCGAGAACAACGTGCGCTTCGCCTGGTGGGGCGCGGAGGAGCTCGGCCTGCTGGGCGCTGAGCACTACGTCCAGGACCTCGCCGCGAACGACCCCGGGGCGCTCGAGGACATCGCGTTGTACCTCAACTTCGACATGATCGGCTCCCCGAACTACGGGCGCTTCGTCTACGACGGCAACGCCTCCACCTTCGATCCCGGCGACACGAACGTCCCCGAGGGCTCCGGGGCGATCGAGGCGGCGTTCCACGAGTACTTCGCCTCGGTGGGACTGGCCTCCGGCGACACCGAGTTCAGCGGCCGCAGCGACTACGGGCCGTTCATCGAGGCCGGCGTCCCGGCCGGCGGTCTCTTCACGGGCGCCGAGGGCGTGAAGACCGAGGAGCAGGCCGCGCTGTTCGGCGGCCAGGCCGGCGTCGCCTACGACTCCTGCTACCACTCCGCGTGCGACGACATCACGAACGTGAACCTCCAGGGCATGGAGGAGATGTCCGACGCCGCCGCGGCCGTCGTCCTGCGCTACGCGATGTCCACGCATGACGTCAACGGCGAGGGCGAGCCCTACCAGCAGAAGGGCAAGGGTGCTGTGGGCCACCCGCAGGGCAATGACCGGGGCCACGGCCCGCACTCCGAGCACGGTCGCGGCAACGGCCACGGCCACGACAAGGCGGCCGCCTGACGGCCTCCGCGCACGAGTGCTCAAAGGCCCCGCCCCCGGCAGTTCGCGCCGGGGGCGGGGCCGTTCGCTCTGCCACAATGCGCACGGTCATTGTGCCCCCGCCCGGGAGCTGGGATTCTGTGCACATCGCTCCATCAGCTCGATGAAGCCGCTGTTCTGGTCGAGCCCCGATCGGCCCCTGCCCCGGGAGATCCCATGCGCCACCGCACCCACCACCACCGGACCGCGGCCGCCGCAGCGGCCCTCACCTGGTCGAGCACCGGTCCCGAGAGCGACGACGACGCCCCCGCCGCCGCCAAGCCGACCCTGCCGGAGTGGTCGCTGTGACCGCGGCAGAGGTGCCTTCCGAGAAGGTGCTGGAGCACCTCGAGGTCTTCCAGGCCATCGCGAACGCCAACGACGGCAACCGTGCCTCGGGCACGTCCGGCTACCGGGGCAGCGTGGACTACGTGGTCGGCCGGCTGCGGGCCGCCGGCTACGCCCCGCGGGTCCAGGACTTCACCTTCCCCTTCTTCCAGGTCGTCGGACCGGCCACGGTCAGCGCAGGAGGCAGGCAGCTCCCCGCGGAGGACGTCGCGGTCATGACCTACTCCGGCTCCGGGACCGTCACCGCACCGGTGCAGGCCGTGGGAACGACCGGAGAGCCGGCCGCGAGCACCAGCGGGTGCGAGGCCGAGGACTTCGCCGACTTCGTGGCCGGGAACATCGCGCTGCTCCAGCGGGGCACGTGCGCCTTCGGGACGAAGGCCGCCAACGCGGCGGCCGCCGGGGCGTCGGCGGTGCTGATCTTCAACACGGGCCTGCCCGGGGAGGAGGGCGTGGTCGCCGGCACCCTCGGCGAACCGGGGCTGGCTGACATTCCCGTGCTCGGCCTCAGCTACGCCGCCGGCACGGCGCTGCTGGGCGGGGGCGAGGTGACGGTCAGCGCGCAGACCGTCTCCGAGAGCCGGGAGACCTCCAACGTCCTGGCCGAGACGAGCTCGGGGGACCCGGAGCGCACGGTCATGGTCGGCGCCCACCTGGACAGCGTCCCGGAGGGCCCGGGCATCAACGACAACGCCTCCGGCTCCGCGGGGATCCTGGCCATCGCCGAGGCGCTCGCGGGCACGGAGACCGCCAACACCGTGCGCTTCGCGTGGTGGGGCGCGGAGGAACTCGGCCTGCTCGGGTCCCGGCACTACGTCACGGACCTCAAGAGCAACGACTCCGCGACGCTGGAGAACGTCGCGCTGTACCTGAACTTCGACATGATCGGCTCCCCGAACCACGGCCGCTTCGTCTACGACGGCGACGCCTCGGCGTTCGGTCCGGAGGACGGCTCGGTGCCCGCCCCGGCTGGATCGGCCGCGATCGAGGCGGCCTTCCACGAGCACTTCGGCTCCGTGGGACTGGCCTCCGGCGAGACGGAGTTCAGCGGCCGCAGCGACTACGGGCCGTTCATCACCGAGGGCATTGCCTCCGGCGGCCTCTTCACCGGCGCCGAGGGGATCAAGACCGTGGAGCAGGCGGCGCTGTTCGGTGGGCGGGCCGGCATCGGCTATGACTTCTGCTACCACGCGTCGTGCGACGACCTCAGCAACATCGACGTCCGGACGCTGGACGAGATGACCGACGCGGCCTCCGCCGTGGTCCTGCGCTTCGCGAACTTCACGCAGGACCTCGAGGAGGAGGGCCGGCGGCTGCGCACCGCCGTGGGGCCCATTCCGGCCGCCACGGTCGACCAGGGCCACGGCCCGAGCAACGCCGCCGAGGAGAGGCAGTCGCAGTGAGGCCGGTGCCCTGAAGTGGCGCCACGGCCACGACGAGGCAGCCGCCTGACAGCCCCGGCGCACGAGCGCCGAACGGTCCCGCCCCGGCAGGTCCACGCCGGGGCGGGACCGTTCCCTTTCCCAAAACCTGTCCGGCCATTGTGCCTCTGACCTGGAGCTGGGATTCTGTGCACAGCGCTCCACCCGTCCGGCGGAGCCGAACACGGATACGGTCGAGCCCCCGATCGGCCCCTGGCCCCGGGAGGACCCATGCCGCACCGCACACCCAGCCGTTGGACCGTGGCCGCAGCCCTGGCCGGCACCCTCGCGTTCGCGGTGCCGAGCGCCGTCGCGGCCCCGCCGGGGGAGGGCGACGGCGCCGGAGCGGCCGCCGGGACCGCCGTGGCCGTGCCGCCGGAGCAGGTGCTGGAGCACCTCGAGGTGTTCCAGGCCGTCGCCCACGCCAACAGCGGCAACCGCGCTTCGGGCACGCCCGGCTACCGGGGCAGCGTGGACTACGTGCTCGGCCGGCTGCGGGCCGCCGGCTACGCCCCACGGGTCCAGGAGTTCACCTTCCCGTTCTTCCAGGAGGTCGTCCCGACGACGGTGGCCGTGCCCGGACCGGGCGGTGTCCCGCGGACCCTGACCGCCGCGGAGGCGGCCGTGATGGTCTACTCCGGCTCCGGCACGGTGACCGCCCCGGTGCAGGCCGTGGACACCACCGGCGCCCGGGAGGCGAGCACCAGCGGCTGCGAGGCGGAGGACTTCGCCGGCTTCGTGGCCGGGAACATCGCCCTGCTCCAGCGCGGCACGTGCACGTTCGGGGTGAAGGCCGCCAACGCGCAGGCCGCCGGGGCGTCCGCCGTGCTGATCTTCAACACGGGCCTGCCCGGCGAGGAGGGCGTGGTCGCCGGCACGCTGGGGGAGCCCGGTGCCACGACCCTCCCGGTGGTCGGGCTCAGCCACGCGGCCGGCACCGCACTGCTGGGCGGGGGCGAGGTGACCGTGACGGCGCAGACCGTCTCCGAGAACCGCCAGACCTACAACGTCATCGCCGAGACGAGCACGGGCGACCCCGGGAACACGGTGATGGTCGGCGCCCACCTGGACAGCGTGCCCGAGGGCGCGGGGATCAACGACAACGGCTCGGGCTCCGCGGGGATCCTGGCCGTCGCCGAGGCGCTCGCGGGCACGGAGACCGCCAACGCCGTGCGCTTCGTCTGGTGGGGCGCGGAGGAGTTCGGCCTGCGCGGGTCCCAGCACTACGTCGCTGACCTGAAGGCGAACGATCCCGGGGCGCTGGAGGACATCGCGCTGTACCTGAACTTCGACATGATCGGCTCCCCGAACTACGGGCGCTTCGTCTACGACGGCGACCACTCCGCGTTCCCGCCCGTGCAGGGCCCCGAGGGTCCCGTGACGGCGCCGGAGGGCTCCGCCGCGATCGAGGCGGCCTTCCACGAGCACTTCGGCTCCGTGGGACTGGCCTCCGGCGAGACCGAGTTCAACGGGCGCAGCGACTACGGGCCGTTCATCGCCGAGGGCATTCCCTCCGGCGGCCTCTTCACGGGCGCCGAGGGGATCAAGACCGCGGAGCAGGCGGCCCTGTTCGGCGGCCGGGCCGGGGTCGCCTACGACTTCTGCTACCACGGTGCGTGCGACGATCTCGCCAACGTCGACGTCCGCGGCCTGGACGAGATGACCGACGCGGCGGCCGCCGTGGTCCTGCGCTTCGCGGCCTCCACCCAGGACGTCGACGGCGCGGGCGGGCAGCAGCGAGACCGGGATCTCCCGCTCGGCCCCGCCACCGTGGACCAGGGGAACGGCCCGGGCAACGCCGCCCATGAGGCGCCGGAACAGTGACCGGAGAGAACCCGAACCCGTCCGGCCGGTGATTTTCCTCTGCAACTCGGCTGTCGGCGGGGGCGGTCGCCGTTCCACACTGGAAGGATGACTCCTCTCCGGAACACCTGTGCAGTCCTGACCTGCGCCCTCGTCCTGCTGAGTGCCGGCCCCGCGGCGGCGGCCGAGGCCCCGGTGGACTCCCCGCAGGAGTGGACGCAGTACCGGCTCACCCCCGAGAAGAACCCCGTGATCGAGACGGACGGCTCGGTCGTCCCCGCCGAGGCAGGGTTCCGGCTGCCCGACGAGGTCCGTGCCACGCCCGTGGTCGTGGGGGACCGGCTGTACGTGGGCACCCACGGCAGCGGCACCCTGCACGCCTTCGACCTCGCGACCGGCGAGCAGGTCTGGGAGGCCGAGGCCCCGAACTGGATCCACTCCGAGATGCTCGTCTCCGAGGGCACCGTCTACGTCGGATACGGGGACCGCGGCCAGGAGCGCGGTGACGGCCTGCGCGGTGACGGCCCCGGCGGGGTGCTCGCGCTGGACGCCGGGACGGGCGAGCAGAAGTGGGCGTACCCCGTGGACGCCCACGTCATGCCGACCCCCGTGCTGCACGACGGCCGGATCCACGCCGCGACCGGCGACCGGCACCTGCACGTGATCGACGCCGCGACGGGGGAGGGCCTCGAGCGGGTGGACGTCGGGGCGGTCATGAGCATGTCCGCCCCGGCCGCCGCCGAGGGCATGCTCTACGCCGGGGCGTTCGACGGCGGCCCGAAGGTGATCGGCTACGACATGGACGCCCGGGAGATGACCTGGACCACCGCGCTGCCGGAGGTGCGGTCCGGCCTCGACGACGTCCCGCCGGCCGTCTCCGAGAACGTCGTGGTCACGACCTCCCACCGGGACATCGTGCCCGCCGAGCGCCTCGAGCACTGGGCCCACGGACTCTCCGCCGACACCGGCGAAGTGCTCTGGGAGGTGCACCTGGGCGACGGCCCGTTCGTGCCCAACAACAAGTCCGGAGCTCCGGCCGTCGCGGACGGCGTGGTGTACGTGGGCAGCCCCACCACCCAGCGGCTCCACGCCCTGGACCTCGAGACGGGCGAGGAGCGGTGGTCCCACGACTCCGGGCCCATCAAGGCACCTCCCGTAGTGGTCGACGGGCACGTGGTGTACACGACCACCCAGGGGGAGATCGGCGCCGTCGAGACCGGCACGGGTGCGCTCACGGGCGCCCGGCAGCTGTCCGACGAGCCGCTGGCCCCCGCCGGGCCGATCGTGGTCGACGGCGTGCTGCTGGTGCCCGGCCAGGAAGGCATGGTCCACACCCTGGCGCTCGACGAGCTGACCGGGAGCACCGACGAGGACCCGGCCGCCGGCACCGACGACGCCGGTGACGAGACCGGCGACGAGACCGGCGACGAGGCCGCCGGGGCCGGCGGCGCGGTGGACAACGAACCGCTGGGTGGCGGAGCGCTCGGTCCGGCGGCAGCCGCTCTGCTCGCCGTCGGCCTGCTCGGTGCGCTCGCGGTCCTCCTCGTGCGCCGCCGCCGCAACCCCGCCGCCCGTTGAGCACCCGACCACGACGTCCTCGGCCACCGCATCCGCTCCGCGACCGGCGCAGCCCCTGGTGGCGGTCCGCCGCGCTCGCGGGGGCCCTCTCGGTCGCCGTCACCGCCGTCAGCGCGCCGCCCGCCCAGGCCCAGCTCGACGACGCCACGCGCCGGATCACGGAGGCGGTCTCCGCCGACCGGCTGCGGGTCCACCTGCAGGCGTTCGACGAGATCGCGACGGACCACGACGGCAACCGTGCCGCCGGCACGAGCGGCTACCGGGCGAGCGTCGACCATATGGTGGGCGCGCTGCGCGAGGCCGGCTACGAGCCGCGGCTCCAGACGTTCCGTGTGCCGTACTTCGAGGTGGTCGCCCCGGCGACGGTCGCGACCGTCGCCGACGACGGCGCGCGCACCCGCCTGCCCTCCCGGGAGGTCGCAGCGGTGGAGCACTCCGTCTCCGGGGAGGTGACCGGCCGGCTGCAGGCAGTGGACACGGACGGTTCCCCCGGGGACAGCACGAGCGGCTGCGAGACCGGGGACTTCGAGGGCTTCGCCCCGGGCAGCGTCGCCCTCGTCCAGCAGGGCGAGTGCTCCTCGGGGCGGAAGGCCGCCAACGCCGAGGCGGCCGGTGCCTCCGCGGTGCTCGTCTTCGGCTCCGGGGAGTGGCGCCACGACCGGCCGGCCAGGGGCTCCCTGGAGGAACCCGGCGCCGTCACCGTGCCGGTGATCGGGCTGAGCTACCAAGCCGGGGTCGAGCTGCTGGACGCGGAGGAGGTGTCCGTGACCGCCGAGACAGTCTCCGAGCTGCGCGAGACCTACAACGTCATCGCGGACACAGGGACGGGCGACCCGGCGAACACCATCGTGGTCGGCGCCCACCTGGACAGCGTGCCCGAGGGCGCGGGGATCAACGACAACGGCTCCGGCTCCGCGGCCGTCCTCGTGATCGCGGAGGCGCTCGCGGACACGGAGGTCGAGAACACCGTCCGGTTCGCCTGGTGGGGCGCCGAGGAGATCGGTCTCCTGGGATCCGATCACTACGTCAGCGACCTCGCCGGCAACGATCCTGCCGGTCTGGAGGACACCGCGATGTACCTGAACTTCGACATGATGGGCTCCCCCAACTACGGCCGCTTCGTCTACGACGGCGACGGCTCCGGATTCGGGGACCACGACTCCTATGACGCCCCGGTCGGGTCCGGCGCGATCGAGGAGGCGTTCCACGAGTACTTCGACTCCGTGGGACTGGCCTCGGGGGAGACCGGGTTCGACGGGGAGAGCGACTACGTCGCGTTCATCGAGGCCGGCATCCCCTCGGGCGGGCTCTACACGGGTGACGACCACACGATGACCGGCCGGGACGCGCGGCGCTTCGACGGCCGGGCCGGCGAGCCCTACGACCCGTGCTTCCACCGGGCCTGTGATGACATCACCAACATCGAGTTCCAGGGCCTCGAGGAGATGAGCGACGCCGCGGCCGCCGTCGTCCTGCGCTACGCGACGTCCGGCGACGGCGTGGACCTCGCTCCGCCCGTCACCGGCCCCGGTGGCGACGGCCCGCTGATGGCACTCCTGGGCGTCCTCGCGGTGGGAACCGTGGGCCTCGCGACCCTGTTGATGGTGCGACGCAGAAGGCGCGGGCCGGCCGGCTGAGTCCCGGCCCCGGGACCCGGGCCACGATGGATCGGCAGGCTGATCGGTGCGATGCTGGACGGCATGACCCGCACTGGTTCCCCTCGGGGCGTCCTCTTCGACGTCGACGGCACCCTCATCGACTCGAGCTACCTGCACACCGTCGCCTGGTGGCACGCCTTCAACCAGGCCGGCCACGACGTCCCCATGCACCGCATCCACCGGCTCATCGGCATGGGCTCGGAGCAGCTGATCGACGAGCTGCTGCCCGGCGACCGGGACAAGGACGGGGACGAGGCCATCGGCGACGCCCACGGGGCCCTGTTCTC
Source organism: Kocuria rhizosphaericola (assembly GCF_044462205.1). Classification (NCBI taxonomy): domain Bacteria; kingdom Bacillati; phylum Actinomycetota; class Actinomycetes; order Micrococcales; family Micrococcaceae; genus Kocuria; species Kocuria rhizosphaericola. The sequence goes on from NZ_JBISWK010000155.1 coordinate 15,763, forward strand.
CGTGCACTGGCCGGGGCTGAAGCCCACCCGGGGCGCCGCGGAGCTGCTGCGCCGCTGCGCCGACGCCGGCCTCGTGGTGGTGCTGGCGTCGTCGTCGAACGTCACCGAGGTGGCCGCCATGCGGGAGGCGCTCGGCTCCGAGGACCTGCTCACGGCGGTCACGACCGCCACCGACGCCGAACAGAGCAAGCCCGCCCCGGACATCTTCGCCGCGGCGCTGGAGGCCGGGAACCTCCGTCCCGAGGACGCGATCGTGGTGGGGGACGCCCGCTGGGACGTCGAGTCCGCCTGGAAGCTCGGCCTCGACGCCGTGTGCCTGACGAGCGGCGGGATCAGCGAGACGGAGCTGCGCGAGGCCGGGGCCGTGGCCGTCTACGCGGACCCGCAGGCCCTGCTGGACGACTTCGAGAACAGCCCCCTGGGCCGGCTCGCCCGGAACGGCTGAGCCGGCCCCGGCGCCGGCCTCAGAGCCTGACCACCATCTTGCCGGTGTTGGCCCCGGCGAGCAGGTCGATGAAGGCCTGCGGGGCGTCGTCGAGCCCCTCGCGCACGGTCTCGTCCCACTCGATCTCGCCGGCCGCCAGCCAGCCGGCCATCTTCTCGCGGAACTCCGGTCCCAGGTCCTGGTGACCGCTCACCAGGAAGCCCTGCAGGCTCAGCATCTTGCCGATCGCCAGTGCCAGGTTCCGCGGCGCGGCCGGGGGCTCGGTCGCGTTGTACTGCGAGATCGCGCCGCACAGGCACACGCGGCCGTGCGTGTTCAGCGCCGAGATCGCGGCCTCCAGGTGCTCGCCGCCCACGTTGTCGAAGTACACGTCGATGCCCTCGGGCGCCGCGCGCCGGAGCTGGGGCAGCACCGGGCCGTCGTGGTAGTCGAAGGCGGCGTCGAAGCCGAGCTCCAGCAGGCGGGCGACCTTCTCCGGGGAGCCGGCGCTGCCCACCACGCGCGCGGCGCCGCTGAGCCTCGCGATCTGGCCGACCAGCGAGCCCACGGCTCCGGCGGCGCCCGAGACGAACACCGTGTCCCCGGGCCGGAACCGCGCGGCGGCCATCAGCCCGGCGTACGCGGTGAGCCCCGGCATGCCGAGCACTCCCAGGTAGGCCGACTCCGGGGCGAGTGCGGGGTCCACCACGGTGGCGGAGCCGGCGTCGATCAGCGCGTGCTCGCGCCACCCCGCCCCGTGCAGCACGGTGGCGCCCACGGGCAGCTCGGGAACGGCGGAGGCGACGACCTCGCCCACGGCGCCGCCGTCGAGCGGGCGGTCCACCTGGAACGGCGGGACGTAGGACTTCACGTCGTTCATCCGCCCGCGCATGTACGGGTCCACGGACATCCATCGGTTGGCGACCACGACCTGGCCGGGGCCGGGCTCGGGCAGCGAGGCCCCCTCGAGCCGGAAGTTCTCGGGCACGGGAGCGCCGTCGGGGCGGGAGGCGAGCACGACCTGGCGGGTGCTGGTGGGCGGGGTCATCGGTTCTCCTGGGGGTCGAAGGGGGCGGGGAGGGCGGGGGATCAGTCCTCGGCGACGGTCACGAGGACGTCGACGTTGCCGCGGGTGGCGTTCGAGTACGGGCACACCTGGTGGGCCTTGTCGGCCAGGGACTGCGCGGTGTCCTGGTCGAGGTCCGGGAGCACGACCTCCAGGGTGACCTCGAGGCCGAAGCCGCCCTGTCCGTTGCCGCCGATGCCCACGCGGGCGCCGACGCTGGAGTCGCCCAGCTCGACCTTCTGCTGCCGGGCGACCATCTGCAGGGCGGAGTGGAAGCACGCGGCGTAGCCGGCGGCGAAGAGCTGCTCGGGGTTGGCGCCCTCGCCGGAGCCGCCCATCTCCTGCGGGACGGCCAGTCCCAGGTCGATCCGGCCGTCGGTGGTGCGGGTGCGGCCGTTGCGGCCGGAGCCGGTGGCGAGGGCCTCGGCGGTGTAGACGGTGTCCATGGTGGTCACTCCTGGGTGGTCGTGGGGTGGGTGGTGGTGTCCGTGGCGTCCCCGTCGGCTGGGGCGCCGATCCTGCGGGCCAGCCGGTGCAGCGTCTCCATCTCGGCGGGGGTCAGCCCTGAGGCCTCCAGGACCCGCCGCTGCACGGCCGGGGCGCGCTCGCGCAGCCGGTGGCCGGCCGGGGTGAGGTGGACGGTGACCCGCCGCTCGTCGTCGTGGCCCCGGCGGCGCTCGAGGAGGCCGCCCGTCTCCATCCGCTTCAGCAGCGGGGAGAGGGTGCCGCTGTCCAGGCGCAGACGGGAGCCGAGCGCCGAGACGGTCTGGCCGTCCTCCTCCCACAGCGCGAGCAGCGCGAGGTACTGCGGGTAGGTCAGGCCGAGCTCCGCCAGCGGCTCGCGGTAGGCCGCGGTCGTGGCCCGGGAGGCGGCGTAGAGCGCGAAGCACAGCTGCGCGTCGAGCCGGAGATCTGCGTCCATGCCCTCATCATGACACGCAACTCAAGAGTGCACAACTCAGTTGTGCACAACGTGAATGGGGGCGCGGGTCAGCGAGTCGCCTCCTCCAGGTGCTCGAGCACGTGCCGGTACGGGTGCCCGGTGGCCTCCGTCATGCCCTGCTCGCACGTGCGGTTGAGCGACGCGTAGGCGTCGAAGCGGCGCCCGGCCACCTCGCGGGCCTCCGCCGCGGTGGCCGAGGCGGTGAGCTCGGGGTGCAGCATGCCGCGGTCCCCGGCGTAGCCGCAGCAGCCCCAGTCCGCCGGCACGACCACGTCGTCGCTGATCGCCCGGGCCAGGGTCTCGAAGGCACCAGTGATGCCCAGGTGCACGCTCGAGCACGTGGGGTGCAGGGCCATCGACCCGATCGGCCGGCTGACGGCCAGCCGCCCCAGCACCCGGTCGGCCACGAACTCCACCGCGTCCACGAACCGCAGCGCGTGGTGCTCGCTGGACGCCGCCGCCAGCTGGGCCATGGTCTCCAGGCCCTCGGTGCAGGACGCGGCGTCGCAGACGACCGGCAGCTCGCCCTGGCGGGTCGCCTCCCACAGGGCCGCCAGGGTCCGCTCCGAGATCGTGGCGTACCCGGTGGGCAGGCCCTTGGACTTCCACGGCGTCCCGCAGCACAGGTTGCCGATGCCCTCCGGGACCGTCACGTGCACCCCGGCGCGTTCGCACAGAGCCAGGAACGCCTCGGAGGCGGTCAGGGTCGTGCCGTCCCCGGAACGCGCGGCCGTGCCGAACATCGCGTTGATGCACGCCGGGAAGAACACGGCCTCCGCGGCCGGGTCCTGCCGGCGCGGCCGGCGCGGGCCGCCGGCCGGCAGCTCGTCCTTGTACTGCGGCACGTGCTCGGCGCCCAGCACGGCCCGGGCCGCGGCGGTCGCGGTGGCCGGCAGCGCGGTGGGCAGGGTCTTCGCGGCGGTCAGGCCGAGCCCCGCCCCCGTCGTCGTCGCCCCCCACGCCCTCGCGGCCGCGCCCCAGCCGGCGTCCGCGACCCGGCTGTGGTCCTCGGCCCGCAGCCGGCGCACGAGGTCGCCCGTGTTGATCAGCACGGGGCAGGCTGTCACGCACATCCCGTCCACGGCGCACGTCTGCAGGCCCTCGTAGTCGTACTCGGCGCGCAGCCGGGCGGTGAGCTCCGTGTCCCCGCGCTCCTGCGCGGCCGCGATCTCCCGGCGGCCCACGATGCGCTGCCGCGGGGTGAGGGTGAGATCCTTCGAGGGGCAGACCGGTTCGCAGTAGCCGCACTCCACGCAGCGGTCCACCTCCTGCTCGACCGTGGGCGCGGTCTTGAGGTCCCGCACGTAGACCGTGGGGTCCTCGTTGAGCAGCACGCCCGGGTTCAGCAGCGCGCCCGGGTCGACGAGCCGCTTGAGCTGGACCATGACGTCGTAGAGCTCGTCCCCGTACTGCCGGCGCACGAACGGCGCCATGTTGCGGCCGGTGCCGTGCTCGGCCTTGAGCGAGCCGTGGTGGTCGAGCACCAGGGCGACCATGTCCTCGGTGAAGCGCTCGTAGCGGGCCAGGAGGTCCGGGCGGTCGAACTGCTCGTTGAGCATGAAGTGCACGTTGCCGTCCTTGGCGTGCCCGAAGATCACGGAGTCCCGGTAGCCGTGGGCGTCGAAGAGCTCCGTGAGCTGCTCGCACGTCTCGCCGAGCTCCGCGACGGGGACGACGACGTCCTCGAGCAGCGCGTTGGACCCGCTCGGCCGGGCTCCCGCCACGGTGGTGTAGAGGCCCTTGCGCACGGTCCACAGCGCCGCGCGGGCCGCGGGGTCGTCCGTCAGGGCGGCCGGCGCCGCGAGGTCCAGGGTGCGGAACAGCTCGGCGGCGCCCGCGGAGAGCTCCTGCTCCTCCTCGGGGGTGCGGGCCTGGTACTCCACGAGCAGCGCGGCGTGGTCGTGGACGTCGACGTCCAGGATCTGCGCCGGGGCCAGGCCCGTGCGCTGGGAGACCTTCAGGGACGTGGCGTCGAGCAGCTCGACCGTGGCGGAGCGGGCCGCCACCAGTGCGGGGACCGTCCGGGTGGCCGCGGCCAGGTCCGGGAACACCAGCAGCCCGGTGGCGGCGAAGGGCAGGATCTCCACGGTCCGGAAGACCGCCTGGGCCACGAAGCCCAGGGTGCCCTCGCTGCCGATCAGCAGGTGCTCGAGGACCCGCGCCGGCTCGTCGTGGTCCAGGAAGGAGTTGAGGCCGTAGCCCATGGTGTTCTTCATCGAGAACTGCCGCTGGATCGTGCGCACCGACGCCGGGTCGCGGCGCACCCGGTCCCGCAGCCGCAGCAGGCCCTCGTGCAGGGCGGGCTCGAGCTCGCGCAGCCGCCGGTCGGCGTCCGGGTCCGCGGTGTCCACCCGGGTCCCCGAGGGCAGGACGAACACCATGGACTCGAGGGTCCGGTACGTGTTGGCCTCGGTCCCGCACGCCATGCCCGAGGAGTTGTTGGCCACCACGCCGCCGATCGTGCACGCGGCCTCGCTCGCCGGGTCCGGTCCCAGTTTGCGCCCGTGCGGGGCCAGCCGGGCGTTGACCTGCCGCACCGTGGCCCCCGGCTGGACGCGGACCCGCCGGCCGCCGTCCAGCACCTCGATCCCCCGGAAGTTCCGGCGGACGTCGACCAGCACCTGGTCCGTCACGGACTGCCCGGACAGCGACGTCCCGCCGGAGCGGAAGGTCAGGCCGAGGCCGTGGCGGGCGACCGCGCGGAAGAGGTCGCCCATGTCCGCGGCCGAGCGCGGGCGCACCACGGCCGCGGGCTGCAGCAGGTAGTGCGAGGCGTCGTGGGCCAGCGCGCGGTGCTCGAGCTCCGAGGTCACCACGGCGTCGCGGCCGCACCCGCTCCGGAGGTCCTCCAGCAGGGCCGCGGGAACGGGGGCGGGGGAGCGGTGCGTGCTGGGGGCGGTCATGGGATCTCCTCCGGTGGATCGGGGCGGCCGGTGTGGTCCACACCACAGCTTATGGTATGACCACATGGTTCCGCCCGGGCCCGCACGGAGCGATCCGCCGGTCCCGGACCGTGCCGGGGGATTGTGGGCGGCGCCGATTTGGGGGAAGCTCGGGCCACGGGCCCAGGGCCCGCGAGCCGACCCCCTGGAGGAGACCACCATGGACCCCATCTGCCCGTCCTGCGGCGGACCCCTGCGCCAGATCCCCGAGGACCAGTGGCCCGAGGGCGGGCCCGTGCCCGAGGGCACCGTCGAGATGTACCTGTGCGACAGGACCAATCACCGGATCATCGTGGCGGTCCCCGAGATCTCCGCGTGAGCGGCCCGGGACCGGACGTCCGGAGGGTCGTGGTGGCGCACGGCTACGACGCCGCCCCCGACCAGCACTGGTTCCCGTGGCTGCGCGAACGGCTGACCGCCGAGGGCGTGCGGACGGTCGTCGTGGCTCTTCCGGAGCCGTCCTTCCCGGAGGCCGGCGCGTGGCTGGCCGCCGTGGCACGGGCGGTGGGCCAGCCTGACCGGCACACCCACCTCGTCGGTCACAGCCTGGGCTGCGTCACCCTCCTGCGCCACCTCGCCGGTCTGCCCCGGCCCTGGGAACTGGGCGGGCTGGTGCTCGTGGCGGGTTTCACGGGACAGCTCGAGGGCGTGCCGCTCCTGGACGAGTTCCTCGCCGAAGACGTGGACGTCACCGCGGTGCGCGAGAACGTCCGGCGCCGGCTGGTGCTGCGCTCCGACGACGACCCGACCGTGCCGCCGGCCCGCACCGAGGCGCTCGCCGAGCGCCTCGACGCCCCGGTGCGGGTGGTGCCCGGGGCCGGGCACTTCTGCGGCTCCGACGGCGTCACCCGCCTGCCGGCCGTGCTCGAGGCCCTGGTGCCGCGCGGCGGCCCCGGAACCGCCGGGCGGGGAACGGGGGACGTGCCGCTCAGTCCGTGAGCGTCAGCAGCACGGCCTCGGGCGGGCAGAACAGCCGGATCGGCGCGAAACGGGAGGTCCCCAGGCCCGCCGAGACGTTGACCGGCACCCCGCCCTGGGTGATGAGCCCCTTGCAGCGCTCCGGCTCGAGGTCGCAGTTGCTGACCAGCGCCCGCCCGCCCGGGAGGCAGACCTGCCCGCCGTGGGTGTGCCCCGCCAGCACCAGCTGCGCGCCGTCCTCGGCGAAGCGGTCCAGGGTCCGCAGGTAGGGGGCATGGGCCACCCCGAGACGCAGGTCCGCCGTCGCGGGGTCCCCGAAGCCGGGGTGCCGGTCGTAGCCCAGGTGCGGGTCGTCCACCCCGGAGAGGTCCAGGGTCAGGCCCGCGACCTCCATCCGGGCGGAGCGGTTGATCAGCGGCGTCCAGCCCGCGGCGTCGAACGCGTCGTGCATGTGCTGGGTGGGCAACCGGGGCGCCTCGTCCCGGCCCTCCCCGGAGGTGTCCCGCCAGAGGTAGCGGAACGGGTTCTTGGGCCGCGGCGCGAAGTAGCAGTTGGAGCCCGGGACGTAGGCCCCGGGGAAGCGGAACAGCGGTTCCAGGACCTCCAGCAGCCACGGCAGGGCCCCGGGGTGGGAGAGGTTGTCCCCGGTGTCCACCACGAGGTCCGGCTCCAGCGCCGCGAGCGAGTGCACGAACTCCCGCACCGCGTGCTGACCCGGCCAGACGTGCAGATCCGACAGGTGCAGGATCCGCAGCGGCGCGCTGCCCGCGGGCAGCAGCCGGAGCCGTTCCGTGCGCAGCTGGAAGCGGCGGCGCTCGACGACGACGCCCCACGCGCCGAGGCCCGCCGCCGCGCCGGCACCGGCCGCCGTCACCGCGGCGGCGGTCCGCAGCACGGGCGCGACGGCGCCCCGGGGGGTGGTCACGAGATCCATCCGGGTGCTGGGATCAGCCGGGCCGCGAGGTGCCGTTGCGGCCCTCGAGCACGTCGTCGTCGGGCTCCTCGAACTCGTCCGTGTCGTAGTCCCGGGCCACCTCGCGCATGAACCGCTGCCACTGGGCGCCGGCGTAGGTGGAGCCGTCCACCCAGTCGTCGCCGGTGGTGCGCTCGCCGCCGATGGACAGTCCGTTCAGGGACCGGGAGCCGAACTCGTAGTTGCCGACCCACGACGCGGTCGCCAGGCCCTGGGTGTAGCCGACCATCCAGGTCTGGGTCGAGTTGTCCGTGGTGCCCGTCTTGGCCGCGGAGGCGCCCGGCAGGCCGATCTCCCGCTCCCAGCCCGAGCCGCGGATCAGGGTCTGGTTGAGCGCGAAGTTCACGCCGTCGGCCACGTCCTCGCTGATGACGCGCTCGCAGGACGTCTCGGGGATGTCGTACTCCTTGCCCGTGTAGTCCACGACCCGCTCGAGGGCGCGCGGCTCGCACATCTCGCCCCGGTTGGCGAACGCGGAGTAGGCCCGGGCCATGGTCATGGGGGAGATGTCCACGGAGCCGCCTAGCAGGGACGCCAGGACGGTGGTGTCCACGGGCTCGCCGTTCTTGCCGTTGACGATGCCCAGGGACTCGGAGATCTCGCCGATGTCGCACAGGTCGAGGTCCTCCGCCATCGCGTAGATCGCGGTGTTGATCGAGTTGTACAGGCCGAAGTCGGCCTCCATCTCGCGGGTGTAGCCGGGCTCGGCGTTCTGGATCTCGAAGCCCTCGCCGTCGCTGCCGGGCTCGATCTTGTACCCGCGCTCGAGGCAGGACGCCTTCCACCGGTGGTCGGGGGGCCACTTGGTGCGGGTGGCGTCGATCGTGTCCTCCGCGCCGTTGCCGGCGTCGATCCACGCGGCGTAGGTCAGGGGCTTGTAGGTCGAGCCGACCTGGAAGCCGCCGGCCCCGCCCATCCAGGAGTCCACGTTGAAGTTGTACGTGGTGTTGGAGTCGCCCTCGCCGGTGGAGTAGTAGGTGTTCTGCGCCATCGCCACGATGTCCCCGTTGGAGGGCTCGAGGGACACGAGCGCGGTGGAGACGTTGTCCGGGTTGTCGTCCCGCGGCTGGGTCTCGTTGACCGACTCCTGGGCCGCGCGCTGGGCCTCGATGTCGAGCGTGGTGGTGATGGTGAGCCCGCCGAGCTGCAGGGTCTTGAGCCGCTCCTCGGGCGTCTCGCCGAACGCCGAGTCCTGGAGGATGGAGTTCTCCACGTAGTCGCAGAAGTAGGGGGCGATCTCGGCGGCCGTGCACCCGGAGTTCGTCGGGTTGAGGTCCACCTCGATCGGCTCGGCGGCCGCGGCCGCGTGCTCCTCCTGGGTGATGGCCCCGGTGGTGAGCATCGTGTCCAGCACGATGTTGCGCCGCTCCGTGGCGGCCTCCGGGTTCGCGGCGGGGTCGTAGTAGTTGGGGGACTGCACCATCCCGGCCAGCACGGCGGACTGGGAGATGCTCAGCTCGGACGCGGGGATGCCCCAGTAGTACTGGGCGGCCGCCTCCACGCCGTAGTTCTGCCCGCCGAAGAGCACCATGTTGAGGTAGCCCTCGAGGATCTGGTCCTTGCTCAGCTCCTGCTCCATGGACAGGGCGAGCTTGATCTCCTTGATCTTGTCCGTGTAGCCCTTGTCGGCGCCGATGGTGGTGGCCTCCTCGCCGGCCCGGACCTGGGAGTCGATGACCAGGTTGTTCACGTACTGCTGCGTGATGGTCGACGCGCCCTGGCGGGCGTCCGGGCGGATGATGTTGTTGCCCAGGGCCCGCAGGATGCCGCCGAGGTCCACACCGCCGTGCTCGTAGAAGTCGCGGTCCTCGATGGCGAGGATCGCGGCCTCCATGTGCGGGGAGATCTCGTCCAGGCCCACGGGGGTGCGGTTCTGTGCGTAGAACGTGGCGATCTCCGTCCCGTCGCGGGACACCACGGTGGAGGCGCGCGACATCGGCCCCGCCTCCATCTGGGCCGGGAGGTCCTTGAACCAGCCGATGGAGGCGTTCGCGGCGAGGCCCGTGGCGGCTGCGGGGGGGACCAGGAGTCCGGCGGCGACGATGCCGGCAACGATGCTCGTGGCGATGAACGCCACGACGTTGCCCAGGGCCGACGGTGCCTGCGCGGCAGGGTTGTTGCGGGAAGCCATTCGGACAGTCTACAAGCGCGAACCTGGCCGCGGCCGGTGTGCCGCCCGTCACGGCGGAGCGCGTCCCGGCGTTCGTGGCTACGCTGGGACCATGACTACCTGGGAATACGCCACCGTGCCGCTCATGATCCACGCGACCAAGCAGATCCTCGACAACTGGGGCGACGACGGGTGGGAGCTCGTCACCGTGCTGCCCGGCACCACCCCCGCCGACGTCCCGGCGGGCAACGTGAACGCGCCCGTCCAGACCAACCCCATCGCCTACTTCAAGCGCCCCAAGGGCTGACGGCCGCACGCCGCCGCCCCCGAGAACCCCGGAGGACTCCCATGAGCAACGGCTCCGCCGTCGAATCCCGCATCGCCGAGCTCGGCCTCGAGCTCCCGGCCGTCGCGGCCCCCGTGGCCGCCTACGTGCCCGCCGTGGTCACCGGCTCGTGGGTGCACACCTCGGGCCAGCTGCCCTTCGTGGACGGGCAGCTGCCCGCCACCGGAAAGGTGTCGGCGTCCGGGGCGGCCGGCACCGTCTCCCCCGAGGACGCCCACGACCTCGCGGCCCGCGCCGCCCTCAACGCCGTGGCCGCGGTCAAGGAGGCCGTCGGTGACCTGGACCGGGTGGTCCGGGTCGTCAAGGTCGTCGGCTTCGTCGCCTCCGACCCGGGCTTCACCGGCCAGCCCGGCGTGATCAACGGCGCCTCCGAACTGCTGGGCCGCATCTTCGGCGACGCCGGGGTGCACGCCCGCTCGGCGGTGGGCGTCGCGGTCCTGCCGCTCGACGCACCGGTCGAGGTGGAGCTCGTTGCCGAGTTCCGCTGAGCCGCAGGGCCCGTCCCCGCGGACGGGCCGCCTCCCTGCCGTGCGCTGGTTCGAGATCCCGGAGGGCCAGCGCGAGGCCGCGCAGGCGTGGCTCGAGCGCGGCGCCGGCATCCCGGGCAGCGCTCCCTCGCCCGCCGCCGCGGTGGTGTTCGTGCGGGACGGCGACCGCGGCGTGGAGACCTATCTCAACTACCGCCCGGGCAACTCCCCGCTCGGCACCGTCGGGTTCCCCGGCGGCACCCTCGAGCCCCACGACGACGAACCCCTCGACTGGGCGGGTCCCAGTCCCTCGGACTGGGCGCGCAAGCTCGGCGCCGAGGGCGACCTCGGCCGGGCGCGGCGAGCCGTGGTCGCCGCGGTCCGCAAGGCGTTCGAGGAGGCCGGCGTCCTGCTGGCGGGGCCGGACGCGATGAGCACCGTCGAGTCCGTGGAGGGCGCCGAGTGGATGCGCTCCCGGGAGGCGCTGGCCGTGGGGGACGTGTCCCTCGCCCAGGTGCTGGGACGGCGCCGCCTGGTGCTGCGCTCCGACCTGCTCAAGCCCCTCGCCCACTGGGTCACCTCCGACTTCGCCCACCGCCGGTACGACATCCACTACTTCACCGCGGTGGTCCCGGACGGACAGGCCGCGTCGGTGCTGGAGTCCAAGGGGGTCTGGGGCCGGTGGGTGGACGCCTCGCAGGCCGTGGCCGATCCGAAGGGCAGCTGGCTCGGGGACCTCGTGGGGCAGGAGGACACCGTGGGCCGCACGATCGACGACCTCTCCTCGCCCGGCGTCCAGTGCATGCTCGAGTCCGTCGCCGAGTGCTCGTCGGCGATCGCCTTCCTCGCCAAGAAGCGGGCCGTGGTGGCCCGCAACCCGGTGCTCGAGGTGCGCGAGGGCCGGCCCGTGCTGCGCCTCGACCTGTCCTGAAGCCGACCCCGGCCCCGACGCCCTTCAGGGGCCTCAGCGCCCGGACGGGGAACGAGGACGGCCCGGTCACCCGCGAGGGTGACCGGGCCGTCGCCGGTGGAGGGGGCTCAGCGGCTGCGCTGCTTGAGCCGCTGCAGGTCCAGGATCACCACGGCGCGGGCCTCGAGCCGGATCCAGCCGCGCTGGACGAACTCGGCCAGCGCCTTGTTCACCGTCTCGCGGGAGGCGCCGACGAGCTGCGCCAGCTCCTCCTGCGTCAGTTCGTGCGCCACGAGGATGCCGTCGGTGGCGGGCCGGCCGAACCGGTCGGCCAGGTCCAGCAGCGCCTTGGCCACGCGGCCGGGCACGTCGGAGAAGACCAGGTCGGCGAGGCTCTCGTTGGTGCGCCGCAGCCGGCGGGCCAGGGCCTGCAGCAGCTGCGCGGAGACGTCGGGGGAGCGCTCGATGACCTTCTTGAGGTTCTCGTGCTTGAGCCCGGCCATGCGCGTCTCGGACACGGCGGTCGCGGACGTGGACCGCGGGCTCGGGTCGAACAGGGCCATCTCGCCGAACAGCTCGCCCGGGCCCATGATCGCCACGAGGCTCTCGCGGCCGTCCGGGGCGGTGCGGCCGAGCTTGATCTTGCCCGAGATGATGAAGTACAGCTGATCACCCGGATCGCCCTCGTGGAACAGCGTGGAGCCGCGCGAGAGATCGACCTCGGTGAGCTCCTCGGTGAGCGCGGCGAACGCCTGGTCGTCCAGGGACGCGAACAGGGGAGCGCGGCGGAGGACGTCGATATCCATGGTTCTCCTCAAGATGTGGCGCCGCCGGGCGGTGGCCCGCGGCGGCCGATGTCAGCGGGAGTCGCCCGCACCTGCGTGTGAGCGACCTAACGTACCTGCAGTTCACTGTAGTGTCTCGGGCCCGCGAATCCCAAGGACAGGCGTGGCGGGCCCGGGCGCGGTGGCGGGTGCGCTCCACGGATCTCCCAGCCGCGCTCCCTATGCTGGTGGCTCGCTCCCCGGCTGCCGGCCCCACAGAACTCGCAGAGGAACCCGATGTCCCCGTCCTTCAACCTGCTCGACGTCCTGCTGGCCGTGGTGCTGCTGGGCTATCTCTTCTACGGGTTCAGCCGCGGCTTCTTCAACTCCCTGTTCTCCCTGGGCGGGCTCGTGCTCGGCGGCGTGGCGGCGTTCTCGGCCGCCCCGTGGGTGAGCGCGCAGGTGGAACCGCAGTACCGGGTGGGCGCCGTCCTCGTCACCGTGATCGTGCTCCTGGTGGCGGGCCAGATGCTGGGCGGGCTGGTGGGCCGCGCCCTGTCCGCCGTGACCGAGCGGATGCGCCTGGGCGCGCTCAACCGCATCGCCGGGGCGGCCCTCGACGTCGCCGTCGCCGCGCTCGTGCTCTCGCTGCTCGGCTCGTTCGTCGGCCAGCTGGGCGTCCCCACCCTGTCCCAGCAGGTGGCGTCCTCCACCGTGCTGCGCACGATCGACGAGCACACCCCGGGGCCCGTGCGCGAGGCGGTGACCGAGGCGCGGGACGCCGTGGGCGGCGCCGCCGGCATCCGTCAGCTGGACGCCCTGCTGTTCCCCGTGCAGGAGGCCCCCGACGAGAGCATGAGCACGCCCGCCGTGCAGGAGGCCGGGCGGTCCGTGGTGCAGGTCTACGGCATGGCCGTGGAGTGCCGCCAGAACCAGACGGGCTCGGGCTTCGTGACCGCCGCCGGACAGGTGGTGACCAACGCCCACGTGGTCGCCGGGGTGAGCGAGCCGGTGGTGCAGACCCGGGACGGCCAGGTGCACTCCGCCGACGTCGTCCACTACGACCCGGCCACCGACCTCGCCGTCCTCTCCGCGCCGTCCCTGCCGCTGGGCGCCCTGGCGCTCGGGGAGGACCCGGCGGACGGGGACCTGGTCGCCTTCCTGGGCTACCCGCTGGGCGGGCCGTTCGCCGCCGGGCCCGCCACCGTGCAGGGCACCGCGTTCGCCCCCGTGCAGGAGACCGGCGGGACCATGGAGATCATCCAGCTGGCCGGGCAGGTCCAGCAGGGCAACTCCGGCGGCCCGCTCGTGGCGCAGGACGGCTCCGTCGTCGGCGTCGTCTTCGCCAAGGCCCTCGAGGGGCAGGTCGGCTACGCCCTCACCCTGGACGAGCTGCGCGGGGCGCTCGACGCCACCGGGGGCAGCACGCAGGCCGTGGCCTCCGGTTCCTGCGCGGCCTGAGGGGCTAGCCCGCCAGGGTCCGCACCAGGTGCTCGACCGCCATCTCGTAGCCGAAGGCGCCCGCCCCGGCGATGACCACGTCCGCCTGCAGGGAGACGTAGGAGGTGTGCCGGAACGACTCGCGGCGGTGCACGTTGGACAGGTGCACCTCGACCACGGGCAGCTCCGCCGCCTCGAGCGCGTCGTGGATCGCGATCGAGTAGTGGGTGAACGCCGCGGGGTTGATGATGATCGCCGCGCCCCCGGTGCGGGCCTCCTGGATCCGGTCCACCAGGACGCCCTCGTGGTTCGACTGGTGGAACTCCACGTCCCACCCGCCCGCGGCGGCCCGGGCGCGCACGGCCTGCTCGATGTCCGCGAGCGTCGTGGTGCCGTACACCTCCGGGCGCCGGGTGCCGAGCAGGTTGAGGTTGGGGCCGTTGAGGACGTAGATCGGTCTGCGCGTGGTGGTCATGCCCGCATCCTCTCACTGCCGGGTCGCGCCGGCCCGGCTCCCGGACGCCGCAGCGCCCCCTCGCGCGGCAGGGGCGAGGGGGCGCTGCGGCGCGGGACGCGGGCTACTTGGCGAGCGAGTCCACGATCTGCTGCATCACGGTCTGGTCCGCGAGGGTCGAGACGTCGCCGACCTCCCGGTCCTCCGCCACGTCCTTGAGCAGCCGGCGCATGATCTTCCCGGACCGGGTCTTGGGCAGCTCGGGGACGATGAGCACCTTCTTGGGCTTGGCGATCGGGGAGATCTCCTTGCCCACGTGCGCCCGCATCTCCTCGGCCAGCTCGGTCTTGTCCCGGCCCTCGGCGTCGGCCTGGTCGGAGAGGATGACGAACGCGATCACGGCCTGGCCGGTGGTCTCGTCCGTGGCGCCCACCACCGCGGCCTCCGCCACGGAGGGGTGGGACACGAGGGCGGACTCGATCTCCGGGGTGGACAGGCGGTGCCCGGAGACGTTCATGACGTCGTCGACGCGGCCGAGGATCCACACGTCCCCGTCGGCGTCGCGCTTCGCCCCGTCGCCGGCGAAGTACATCTCGCCGAAGCGGGACCAGTAGGTGTCCACGTAGCGGTCGTCGTCGCCCCAGATGGTGCGCAGCATCGCGGGCCACGGCTCGCGCAGCACGAGGAAGCCGGAGGTCCCGTTCTCCACCGGCTGCCCGTTGTCGTCCACGACGTCGACCTTGATGCCGGGCATCGGCACCTGCGCGGAGCCGGGCTTGGCGGTCGTCACGCCCGGCAGCTGGGAGATCATGATGGCGCCGGTCTCGGTCTGCCACCACGTGTCCACGATCGGGCAGCGACCACCGCCGATGACCCGGTGGAACCAGGTCCACGCCTCGGGGTTGATGGCCTCGCCCACGGTGCCGAGCACCCGCAGGGACGAGAGGTCGTACTCCGCCGGGATCTCCTCGCCCCACTTCATCATGGTGCGGATCGCGGTGGGGGAGGTGTACATGATCGACACCCCGTACTTCTGCACGATCTCCCAGAACCGGCCGCGGTGCGGGGAGTCCGGGGTGCCCTCGTAGATCACCTGGGTGGAGCCGTTGACCAGCGGCGCGTAGGCGACGTAGGAGTGGCCGGTGACCCACCCGACGTCGGCGGTGCACCAGTAGACGTCCGTCTCCGGCTTGAGGTCGAACACGTACTTGTGCGTGAACGCGCCCTGGGTGAGGTAGCCGCCCGTGGTGTGCATGATGCCCTTGGGCTTGCCGGTGGTCCCCGAGGTGTAGAGGACGAACAGCGGGTCCTCGGCGCCCTGCTCGGACGGGGTGTGCTCCGCGGAGGCGGTCTCCACGGCCTCGTGCCACCACACGTCCCGGCCCTCGGTCATCTCGATGTCGGCCTCGTTGCGGCGGACCACGAGCACGTGCTCCACGGTGGAGCCGCCGCGGGACAGGGCGTCGTCGACGGCCGGCTTGAGCATGGAGGGCTTGCCGCGGCGGAAGGTGCCGTCCGCGGTGACCACGAGCTTCGCCTCCCCGTCCTCGACGCGCGAGCGCAGCGCGTCCGCGGAGAACCCGCCGAAGACCACGGAGTGGATCGC
Organism: Kocuria rhizosphaericola; assembly: GCF_044462205.1. Classification (NCBI taxonomy): domain Bacteria; kingdom Bacillati; phylum Actinomycetota; class Actinomycetes; order Micrococcales; family Micrococcaceae; genus Kocuria; species Kocuria rhizosphaericola. The sequence continues at coordinate 31,126 of NZ_JBISWK010000155.1, forward strand.
GCCGATGCGGGCGCAGGCCAGCATCGCGATGACCGCCTCGGCGATCATCGGCAGGTAGAGGGCCACGCGGTCGCCCTTGGTCACGCCGAGGCTCTCCATGGCGTTGGCGGCCCTGGACACCTCGTCCTTGAGCTGGGCGTAGGTGTAGCTGCGGCTGTCGCCGGGCTCGCCCTCGAAGTGGATGGCCACCCGGTCCCCGTTGCCGGCCTCCACGTGGCGGTCCACGGCGTTGTAGCACGCGTTGAGGGTGCCGTCCTGGAACCACTTCGCGAACGGGGGGTTCGTCCAGTCGAGGACCTCGGTGAACTCCTTGTTCCAGGTCAGCAGCTCCCGTGCCTGGCGGCCCCAGAAGTCGACGCCCTCCTCCTCCGCCTGCCGGTAGAGCTCCGCGGTGGCATTGGCCTGGGCGGCGAACTCGGGGCTCGGGGCGAAGGTCTTGGTCTCGGCGGGCGTGGTCTCTGAAGCCATCTGGTCTTCCCTTCTCGTGGCACACCGCGCACGGACCCCCGATGGCACCGGACGTCCGTGTCACAGCTCACATAGTGTCGTTTTCACCCTAGACGATCGGTACACCCGGTTCCACAGGGGCCACGCCGCGCCGAGTCACGGAAGCGCTCCGGGCGCGCCGCCTAGAATCGGGGCATGGTCCTCCCCGCCGCGCCCCGTCCGCCCGCCCACCTGCGCGTCGTGGACCCCGCCAAGGCGCGCGCCGGTGCCGCACGGCGCCGCCGGACGGGCGCCCCGGAGTCGCTCCTGGCGCGCAAGCGGCGGGCCCGCCGGATCAACGCGGTGCTCGCCGAGGCGTACCCCTACGCGGTCGCCGAGCTGGACTTCCGCTCCCCGTACGAGCTGCTCGTGGCCACGGTGCTCTCCGCCCAGACGACGGACGTGCGCGTGAACGCGACCACGCCGCGCCTCTTCGCCGCCTGTCCCACGCCGCGGGCGCTCGCCGAGGCGGACGAGGCCGAGATCCAGGAGATCATCCGCCCGCTCGGTTTCTACCGGGCCAAGACCCGGGCGATCCGGACGCTGGCGCAGAAGATCGTGGACGACCACGACGGCGAGGTGCCCGGGCGGCTGGAGGACCTCGTCACCCTCCCCGGGGTGGGCCGCAAGACCGCCAACGTGGTGCTCGGCAACGCCTTCGGGATCCCCGGGATCACCGTGGACACCCACTTCGGCCGGCTCGCCCGCCGCTTCGGCTGGACGGAGGAGGAGGACCCGGTCAAGGTCGAGCGGGACGTCGCGGCGCTGTTCGAGCCCCGCGACTGGACCGACCTGTCCCAGCGGCTCGTCTACCACGGGCGGCGCATCTGCCACTCCCGGCGCCCCGCGTGCGGCGTCTGCCCCGTGGCGGACCTCTGCCCGTCCTACGGCGAGGGACCCACGGACACCGCCCAGGCGGCGGCGCTGCTCAAGTACGAGTTCGCCCCCGGCCGGGAGGAGCTGCTGGAGCTGTTCCTCGCCGGCCGGACCCGGGCCCAGCTGCAGGCCGACGGATGGCCCCTGAACTCGTGAGAGGCACCGAACAGCGAGGAGGACCGACCATGGGCGACGCCTACCAGGACCTGCTGCGGGTGGCCCGCAACGGCCGGCTGCTGCAGATGGAGGACCGCGAGCCGTGGCGGATCGGGCAGATCGACGAGAACTACCGCCGCTCCGCCGTGCTCATCCTCTTCGGGGCGCTCGACGACCTGCCCTCGCGCGCCACCGAGCACGCGGAGGGGGTGGGGCGTGACCTCGACGTCCTGCTCGTCCAGCGGGCCGCGACGCTGCGCTCCCACCCCGGCCAGGTCGCCTTCCCGGGCGGCCGCCTGGACCCCGAGGACGGGGACCTGCACGAGGTGCTGTCCGTGCCCGGGGGAGAGGTCAGCGCCGCCCACGTGCGCGCCGCCGTCCGCGAGGCCGAGGAGGAGACCGGCCTGGACCCGCGGGGCGTGGAGGTGCTCGGCGCCCTCGCCCCCGTGCCGCTGCCCGTCTCCAACCACCTCGTCACGCCGGTGCTGGGCTGGTGGCGGGACGTCTCGCCGGTGGACGTCGTGGACCACGCCGAGTCCTCCCTCGTGTTCCGTGTCCCCGTGCTGGACCTCATCGACCCGGCCAACCGGCACTCCGCGACCGTCACGCGCGGCCGGCAGACCTACCGCTCGCCCGCCTTCACGGTCCCCGTGGCCGGCACCGCGTCCACCGTGACCGTCTGGGGGTTCACCGGGGTGCTCCTGGACCGGGTGCTCACGGCGCTCGGCTGGGCCGTGCCGTGGGACGCCGGCCGGTCCCTGCCCGCCCCGCTCTAGCACGTCCCGGGCGCATGACGCCTCCCGGCCGCAACATTGCCGGTGCCCAGGCAAGCCGACTTACGATGCCAGGGTCCCCCGTGCCCACGACCCCCCAGGAGATTCCCGGTGGCCCCGTCCCGACCCGGCACCGAGCGGCCCCGGCTCGCCGAGCAGCTCAGCGACGCCCGCCGCCGCCGCGGTCTGTCGGTGCGGGCGCTCGCGGCCTCCTGCCGGCTCCCCGCCAGCACCATCCAGGGCTGGCTCAGCGGCGCGCACCTGCCCGGGCCGGGACTGCGCGGGGAGTTCACCGTCCTGCTGGAGGCTCTCGGGCTCACCGACGAGCGCCCGGCGGAGCAGTGGTGGGAGGACGTCAACCGCTCCCGCACGCCCGCCCGGCCGGACTCCACCCCGTACGTGGGCCTGCGCTCCTACCGCCCCGAGGACGAGGCGCACTTCTTCGGCCGGTCCGCGGAGATCGCCGTGCTCGGCGAGCGGGTGGCGCGGCTCGCGGACGCCGGCGGGTCCCGCATCCTGGCCGTCGTCGGGGCCTCCGGGGCGGGGAAGTCCTCGCTGCTGGGCGCGGGACTGCTCGGGCGGCTGCGGGCCGAGGGCGGACCCCTGCACGGGTGGAGCGCCGTGGCCACGACCCCGGGCCTCGACCCGGTGCGCCGGCTCGAGGAGGCCGCCGGGACGGCTCCGGACCTGCTCGTCGTCGACCAGCTGGAGGAGCTGTGGACGGGCGCCCGGGACGCCGAGGAGCCCGGGCGGTTCCTGGACCGGCTCGCCGCGGCGAGCCGGGACCGGGTGGTCGTGGTCGGCCTGCGGGCGGACTTCTTCGGCACCGCGAGCCGGCACGCCGAGCTGCGCGCCGCCCTGGAGCGCCCGGTGCTGCTGGGCGCGCTGACCCGCGAGCAGCTGCAGCAGATCGTCGTGGGCCCCGCCGCGGCGGTCGGCGCCCGCGTCTCCCCGGACCTGGTCGAGGTGGTCCTGCGGGACGTCGCCCCCCGCGGCACGGAGATCGGCGTGGGCCTGCTGCCGCTGCTCTCCCAGGCGATGCTCGGGACCTGGGAGCACGCCCGCGCCCGGGAGCTGACGGTGGCCGACTACCACGCGGCGGGCGGCATCACGGAGGCCGTGGAGCGCCGGGCCGAGGAGGTGCACGCCCGGCTGGGCCCGCGCGAGCGGGAGGTGGCCCGTGCGGTGTTCCTGCGGCTGGTGCGCGTGGTCGGCACCGGGACCTCCGCCACGGTCGTGCGCACCCCGGTGCTCCGGGAGGAGCTGCCGGAGGGCGGGGCGGCCGTGGTCGAGGACTTCGCCCGCGCCCGGCTGCTGACCATCGACCGGGACGAGATCCAGCTCAGCCACGAGTCCCTGCTGGACCACTGGTCCCGGCTCAGCCGCTGGATCGAGGACAGCCGCCGTGACCTCTACGTCCGTCAGCAGCTGCAGCGCGCCACCCAGATGTGGCTCGCCAACGACCGCGACCCCCTCGCACTGATCCCGCTGGGGCAGCTCGCCTCCTTCCGGGACTGGACCGGGGACCCGAGCCAGGAGGCGCTGCTGAGCCCGGCCGAGCGCGAGTACCTGGAGGAGAGCGAACGCCACTACGAGGACGCCCTGGAACGGCAGAAGCGCAGCGCCCGGGAGATCGAGCGGCGCGGCCACGTGGCCCTCGTCCTGCTCGCCCTGGCGGTCTGCGCGGCCGTGGTGGCCGGTCTCCTGGGCATCCGGGCGGAGCGCTTCCAGACCGTCGCGGAGACCGCCCGCGACGAGGCGCTCTCCCGCCAGACGGCGCTCGAGGCCTCGCGGATCCGCGGCGAGTCGCCCAACCTGGCCGCGCAGCTGAGCCTCGCGGCCTACCGGATGGCCCCCACCCGGGAGGGGACCTCGGCCCTGATCGACGCCACCGCGGTGAACTTCCCGGAGCGGTGGCTCGGCCCGGACGGCGCGTCCCGGCTCGCGGCGCTGGACGACGGATCGGTCGTCGCGCGCGCCGCGGGGGACGGCCGGCTGTCCGTGTGGCGGGACAGCGACGGCCTCCACGAGAACCGGGAGGACCTGGCCGTGGTCGACGGCACCCCCGGGCTCGGCGACGTGGACCTGCGCGCGGTGGACGGGCGGGTCCTCGCGGCCGTGGGCGGGCGCGGGCACGTGGGCCTGTGGGACGTCACCGACCGCCCGGCCCGCCGGCTGGGCGGGCTCGACGTGGACCCGGGGACGCCGGTCAACGCGGTCGTCCTCTCGCCCGACGGCCGGCAGCTGCTGGCCGGGGGCCGCGGCGAGGTGCTGCGCTGGTCCATCGAGGACCCCGGCGCCCCCGTGCGGCTGCCGTCCCTGGCGCTGGGGGAGGACGCCGACGTCCTGGCCCTCGCGGCGGCCTCCGACGGCACCGTGTACGCGGGCGGGACCTCCGGGGAGATCACCCGGTACGCCACGGACGGCCGCCGCGCGGAGCGCCTCGACCCCGTCCCGACCGGACGGGTCGTCCGGGCTCTGGACCTCGGCGACGACGGCGAACGCCTCGCCGCGGGGCTGAGCGCCCGCGAGCTGCGCCTCTACGACGTCGAGGGGGAGCAGGTCTCCCGCTCCGGGACGATCAGCGACTTCGGCAGCTGGATCAGCGACGTCGCCTTCACCCCGGACGGGGAGCACGTCGTGGCCGCCAGCTTCGACCAGAGCGCCTACGTGCACCGGCTCTCCGACCTCGCGCGCGTGGACTCCTTCCCCACCGCCGCCCGGGTCACCAGCGCGCTGCGCGTGGGCGACCGGGTGCTCACCACCTCCCAGGACGGCACCACGCGCTCCTGGGACCGGCGCGGGCCCGTCATCGAACGGCGGGGCGAGCCCGTCTACCAGCTCTCCGTCGACCGGCAGCACACCGTGATGAGCGCCGTCGGCATCGGATCCGACGTCGTCTCCCTCTTCGACGTCACGGACGGCGCCGCCCGGCCGCTGCCGCCCCCGGAGGCCCCGCCCGGGGAGACCCTCTGGTACGCGGGGGCCGTGGCCCCCGACGCCTCCGTCGTCACCGGGGGCACCGAGGACGGGGACGTCCTCGTGTGGCCCCTGGACGGGGGCCGCCCGGAGGCGCCGGAGCGGGCCGAGGCCATCGGCGCGGGCATCACCGGCACCGACGTCACGGGCGACGCCGGCACTATCGTGGCGTGGTCGGAGGTCGGCACGGAGATCGCCCTCCTGCGCCGCGGCCCCGAGGGACCGGTCCGGCGGGTGGCGACGCTCCCGGTCGGCGGCACGGAGGCCGCGCGGTTCGACGCGGACGGCACGCTCCTGGCCGCCGCGGACGACGCGAACGGCGTGGGGCTGTGGGACGTGACCGACCCCGCGGCGCCGCGGCGGACCGCGGAGCTGGCCCTCGACTCCGTCGCCACCTCGATCGCGTTCTCCCCGGTGGCGGATCTGCTGGCCGTGGGCACCGAGGCGGGCCGGGTGCGCCTCTGGGACGTGGCCGACCCCGCCGACCCGCGGCCGGTGGCGGAGACCTCGGACGCCCTGTCCTCCGTCAAGGGACTGCACTTCTCCCCGGACGGCACCCTGCTGGCCGGGGCCTCCGGCGACAAGTTCGTGTGGATGTGGACCGTGGGCTCCGCGGACCTGGCGGTCCATGCGGCGCTGTCCGCCTCCGGCGACCGGATGAACGACGTGCGCTTCGTCGGGGACCGCCTGGTCGCCACCGGCGACGACGGCGTGGTGCGCAGCTGGCTGGTCGACACCGAGGACGCGGTCGAGGCGATCTGCGGCAACCGGGGCGACCCCATCACCGAGAACGAGTGGCGCCGGCACGTGACGGGCGCCCCCTACCGGGACCTGTGCTGAGGACGGCTCACTTGGCGTCGGCGTAGGACTCCACCACGGCCACGCTGACGGGGAACTCCACCGGGATCCGCCCGAAGACCAGCCGGGCCGCCCGCTCGGCGCAGTCGCGGACGAGCTCCGCGGCCTGATCGGCGTCCTCCTGCGCGCAGTGCAGCACGACCTCGTCGTGCAGGAAGAACACGAGCTCCGCGTCGAGGCCCTCCCGTGCCAGCGCCGAGCGGACGGCGCCCATCCAGCACACGGCCCACTCGGCGGCCGTGCCCTGGACGACGAAGTTGCGGGTGAACCGGCCCTGGCCGCGGGCCATCGCCCCGGCCCGCCGCTCGGCCTCCGCGGTGGCGGTGTCCCGCTGCGCCGCGTCCCACGCCGGGCCGGGGAGGGGGGACCAGCGTCCGAGGTGCGTGCACACCTGCCCGCCCGTCTCGCCCACCCGGGCGGCCTGCTCCACGTAGTCCACGGCGCGGGGGAACATCCGGGCGAGGTGCGGCATGAGCCGGCCCGACTGGCCGGTGGTGGCCCCGTACATCGCGCCCAGCATGGCCACCTTCGCCTGCGGGCGCTCGGTCAGCTCCGAGCCCCGCTCCTCGCCGAGGTCCGCGATGGCCTGGTACAGGTCCCGGCCGCGGGACGCGGCGGCCAGGGCGTCGTCGTGGGCCAGCGCCGCCAGGACGCGCGGCTCGAGCTGGGCCGCGTCGGCCACCACGAGCACGCGCCCCGGGTCCGCCCGCACGGCGTCCCGCACCACGTGCGGGATCTGCAGGGCGCCCCCGCCACGAGCGGACCAGCGGCCGGTGACCACCCCGCCCACCACGTACTCCGGGCGGAAGCGGCCGTCCTGCACCCACGTGGCCAGCCAGTGCCACCCGTTGGCGCTGAGCAGCCGCGCCTGCTTCTTGTGCTCCAGGACGGGCTCGATCAGCGCCTGGCGCTGCGCGGACAGGCCGGGCACGGCCCGCGCCCACTCGACGAGCTCCCACTGCCGGGTGCTCGTCACGTCGATCCCCGCCGCCCGCATCGCCTTGAGCAGCTCCTGCGGGGAGTCCGGGTTCAGCCCTGGCGCGTGCAGCGTCTCCCGCAGCCGGGCCACGGTCTCCTCCATCCGCGGGGGCCGCTCCCCGGGCGCCGGCTCGGTGCCCAGCGCGTCCTCCAGCAGCGCCCGGTGGACGTCCTCCCGCCAGGGCACCCCGGCGTGCTGCATCTCCGCGGCGATCAGCGCTCCCTGGGACTCCGCGGCCAGCAGCAGGGTCAGCCGGCGGGGGTCCACGGCGCCCGCCACCGCGGCGAGCTG
>NZ_JBISWK010000156.1:0-28631 GCF_044462205.1 Kocuria rhizosphaericola
GCTCGGCGACCAGCTCGGCCGTGCCGGGGCCCGTGGCACGGGGGAGGTCGAACAGGCTCGACTGGTCCTGGGCGGGGGACGGCGGGGGCAGCAGCCCGGGCGCCTCGTCGGCGGGCAGCGGCGCCAGCACCGGTTCGTAGGGCAGCGGGCCCTCGGCGCCCGACCCGTGGGCGGTGGCGGCGGTGGCGAGGATCGCCTGGCACAGCCGCAGGTCGTGGCAGCGCTCCACCCGGGTGCCGGCGGCCAGCAGCTGCGGATAGACCGCGCCCGTGCGCTCCCAGGTCCAGCGCGGCGGGGTGGACCCGTCCCGCCGGGCGGTCTCCTCGCGATCGGCGACGAACGCGGCCAGCTCCCCGGCGGGCACGTCGATCCCGGGCCCGTCCGGGGCGCCGGAGCCCGTCAGGACCTGGACCCGGTGCCCGTCCCGGCCGTCCTGCGCTGGTCCCACCACGATGTGCATCCGCCCATTGTCCTGCACGGGTCCGTCACGCTAGGCCGGTGCCCGGACTGCACACGCCACCGGGCCCGTCGGAACCCGGTCCCCCGTCCACACCGGACCCACCGTCGGGACGGACCGGTCCCGGCCGCCCCGACAGTGGGGCCATGAGCACAGCCGCCCACCGCCCCGCCCCGGCCCCTCCGTTGCCCGCCTCCGCGGCCCGCGCGCGCACCGTGCGGCTCGTCAGCGAGGACGCCGGGCTGCGCGCCACGGTCGAGCGCGTCTGTGCCGCCGCCGGTGCCGACCTGCTGGCCGACCCGCCCGGTGCGGCGGCGGGCACGAGCGCGGACACCGACCTCGTGGACGTGCGCCACGCCGTGCGGGGCCGGGTCCGGCCGGGCACGGTGCTCGTGGGGCGGCCCGAGGACCCGGGGATCTGGGACCGTGCTGCCGACCTCGGCGGCTGCGCCGTGGCCGTGCTGCCGGACGCCGCCGGGTGGCTCGCCGACCTGCTCACCGCCGGTCCCGGCGGCCCGGCCGGCGCCGGCGGCACGGGCCGGGTGCTGGGCGTGCTCGGCGCCGTGGGCGGGGCCGGGACCTCCACGCTGGCGTGCTGGCTCGCCGACCGGGCCGCGCACGAGGACCGGCCGGCCGCCCTCGTGGACGGGGACCGCGCAGGCTGCGGCATCGACGTCCTGCTGGGCCTCGAGGCTCAGGACGGTCTGCGCTGGCCGGACCTCCTCCGGATCGGCGGGACGGTGCACGCCGAGCAGCTGTGGCCGGCCATGGTCCGGACGGGGCAGCTGCGCTGGCTCTCCTGGGACCGCTCCCTGCCGGACGGGGCCGCCGCTCCCTACGCCGCCGTGCTCGAGGCGCTGCGCCGGGCGGCGTCCCTCGTCGTCGTGGACCTGGGCCGGGCGGGGCCCGGCACGGCCGACACCGCGGCCCTGTGCGACGAGGTCCTCGTGCTGACGCCCCGGACGGTGCGCGGCGTGCTGGCCGCGCGGTGGGCCGCGGGTCTCCTGACGGGCGCCACGGCCCGTCTGGTACCGGCCGGGCTCAACGTGGCCGACCTCGACGACGCCCTCGCCGCCGCCACGACCGGGCTGCCGGTCGCCGGCTCCGTGCGCTTCCACGGCGCGGTGCCGGAGGCCGCCGAGACGGGCCGTCTGCTCGAGGCGGGCCGCTCCCGCCGGCTCGCCCGGGACGTGACGGGTCTGCTCGAGGCCGTGGGGGCGCTCCGGTGAGCGCCGCGCTCCCCGGGCTGCCGGCCGCTTCACCGGCCGCCCTCCCGGCGGCTCTGCCGGCCGCCCTGCTGGACGACGTGCGGGACCGGCTGCTGGCGGCACCCGGGTCGGTCACGGACGCCGACATCGCCGAGGCCGTGCACGCGAGCGGCAGGGTCCTCGGGGCCGCCGGCACCCTGCGCGCCGTGCTGGCCGTGCGCGCCGAGCTGACCGGCCTCGGCCCCCTCGAACCGCTGCTGCCGCACCGGGGGCTCACCGACGTCTACGTCAACGGACCCGACCAGGTGTGGCTCGAGACCGAGTCCGGGGTGCGCCGCGTCCCGTCCCCCTTCGGCTCCGACGCCGAGGTGCGTGCCCTGGCCGTGCGCCTCGTCACCGCCGCCGGACGCCGCCTCGACGCCGCCCACCCGTGCGTGGACGTCCAGACGGCCGCCGGCTACCGGGTGCACGCCGTCCTCCCTCCCGTCTCCACGGGAGGAACCCTGCTCTCCGTCCGCTTCCGCAGCACGAGGACCCTGTCCCTGCCGGACCTCGTGGACGCGGGGACCGTCCACCCCGGCACCGCCGAGCTGCTCGTGGGCGCCGTGCGCTCGGGCGCCAGCTTCCTGGTCAGCGGCGCCACCGGGGCGGGGAAGACGACGGTCCTCAACGCCCTGCTCTCCTGCGTCCCGGAGCACGAGCGGATCGTGCTCATCGAGGACGCCGCCGAGCTGCGGCCCGAGCACCCCCACGTGGTCGGCCTCCAGGCGCGCCACGCCAACACCGAGGGCGCGGGCAGCATCGACCTGGCGGAGCTCGTCCGGCAGGCCCTGCGGATGCGGCCCGACCGGCTCGTGGTGGGGGAGTGCCGCGGCGCCGAGGTGCGCGAGCTGCTCACCGCCCTGAACACCGGCCACGCCGGGGCGGGCACCGTGCACGCCAATTCCGCCGAGGCGGTTCCCGCCCGGCTCTCGGCCCTCGGCGCCCTGGCGGGGATGAGCCGGGAGGCCGTCACTCTGCAGGCCGCGAGCGCCCTGGACCTGGTCGTCCACGTGGCCCGCGCGGGCGGGCGCCGCGAGGTGCGGGCCGTGTCCCTGCTCGAGGACCGCGCCGGTGCCCTCGTCACCGTGGCCGCGGCGGTCCGGACCCCCGACGGGGTGCGACACGGCCCCGGCTGGGACGGGCTGTGCGCCTTGCTCGACCGCTCTCCCGGGTCCGGCGAAGAACCCGCGGGAAGACGGCCGTGAGCACGGCACTGGCCATCTGCGCGTGCCTCGCCGGGGGCGCGGCGGTGCTGCTCGGGGGCCCGGTCCACCGCGTCCGGTCGGTCGCGCGGTCGGTCGCCGGCGCGGTTGCCGCGGTCCCGTGGTGGGCCCGGTTCACCCGGGACGCCGCGGCAGAGGCCGCCGAGTGGATCGGGCTGCTGCGCCGGCTCGCGGCGCTGCTGCAGGCGGGCCGTTCCCCCGCGGCCGCCTTCGAGGGCGCGGGTCCCGCCGCGGACCGGGCTCCCCGCACGGGCACCGGCCGGCACATCGAGCTGCTGTGCACGTCCGTGGCGGCCGCCGCCCGGCTGGGGCTGAGCGTCTCGACCGCCCTGGCGGGGGTGCCGGCCCCGGAGCTGGGCCACCGTCCGCTGGAGCGGCGGGCCGTCGCCAGCACGGCCGAGCTCGCACTGTGCTGGGCGGTCTCCGAGCGCACCGGCGCGCCCCTCGCCGCTCTGCTCGGCGGTCTCGCCGACGCCCTCGAGGCGGAGCTGGACGCCGAGGCGGCACGCGGCTCGGCCCTGGCCGGTCCCCGCTCCACCGTCCGGATCCTGACCTGGCTCCCGGTGCTCGGGATCGGGCTGGGCATGCTCATGGGCGTCGACCCGCTGCGCACTCTGCTCACCACGCCGTGGGGGCTGGCCGCCCTCGTGGCCGGTGCGGTGCTCACGTGCCTCGGCCGGATGTGGACGCGCACGCTGATCGGCCGCGCCGAGGCCGTGGGTGCGCGATGACGGCCCTCGCCGCTCCCGCCGTCGGACTGCTCCTGCTGGCCGCCGTGGTGCTGGTCGCGCTCCCGTCCCGCGCCCGGCTCCCGGGGACGCCCCGTCCGGCCTCGGCCCGCCGCCTCCCGCCGGGGCCGCACGTCTCCGCGGGGGTCCTCGTGGAGCTCACCGCCGCCATGCTGGACGCCGGTCTGCCGCTCGGGGAGGCCGTTGCCGTGCTGGGCGGGAGCCGGGAGGACGCCACCGGCGCCGCCCTGGAGGGAGTGGGCTCCCGGTTGCGGCTGGGGCTCCCGTGGCACACGGCGTGGGCCTCGGCGGGAGAGCTGCCCACGCACCTGGCCGACTACCGCGAGGCGCTCGCGTTCACCGCGACCTCCGGGGCGCCATCGGCCCGGAGCCTGCGCTCACAGGCCGCCCAGGTGCGGCGGGCCGCCTACCGGCGGGCCGAGCGGGCCGCGGAGTCGCTGTCCGTCCAGCTCGTCCTGCCACTGGGGCTGTGCTCCCTGCCGGCCTTCGTCTGCTGGGGTGTCCTGCCGGTCGTCCTGGGACTCGTCCCCGAGGTGTTCGGATGACGCGCCGCACCCGGAGCCGCGGGCCCCCGGCCGCCGCGGCAGCGCCCGTTCCCACCGGATCCCGCCCGCCCTCCGGGGCGCAGCCCGGCGCCGCTGCGCCGTCCCTGCCCCCTGGCTCGGCCCGTACTGCTCGTCATGCGCCTGCTCGTCCAGTGCAGCCCGCCCAGTACAGCCCGTCATACGCCTGCTCGTCCTGCACCTGCTCGTCCTGCACCGAAAGGAACGTCATGTCCCAGCACCAGATCACTCAGCCCCGCCCCGTCCGGAAGCGCCGCAGCCTCCCGGGGCTCGACCCGGGCGTCGGCACCGGGGGCCGCCCCGCCGCGCCGTCCGCCCGCGGGACCACCGGGGCCCCGCCCCGCCCGCTCGCCCGGTCCGGGGACGCGGACCTCGGCGCGACCACCGTGGAGTACGCCATGGTCGTGCTCGCCGCCGCGGCCTTCGGCGGCGTCATGGCCGCGGTGCTGTCCTCCGGCCAGGTGCGCGAGCTCCTGACCGCGATCATCGAGAAGGCGCTCGGCGTCTGAGCGTCCACCCCGCGGGCGGACCCTTCCCGTCCTGTCCGACCGCCGTCCTGTCCGACCGCCGTCCTGTCCGACCGCCGTCCTGTCCGGCCGCCGTCCCGAGCGGCCACGCGCCACGCCCCGTGAGGAGTCCGCCATGACCGAAGACCGTCCCCGTCCAGGATCCGGTCCCCGTTCCCGACCTCGTCCTCGGTCCCGTCGTCGGCTCCGCCCCCGGTCCCGCCCCGGACCACGACCCGCACCGCCGGACCGCGGCGCCGTCACCGCCGAAACCGCCGTGCTCCTGCCCGCGCTCGTGCTGCTCCTGGCCGTGCTCCTGGCGGCCGCCGCGGCGGGGATGACCCTGATCCGCTACGAGGAGGCGGCCCGGGCCTCCGCCCGGGCTGCCTCCCGCGGCGAGAGCGCCGCCGTGGTCCGCACCACGGCGCTGCGCGTGGCAGGGGAGGACGCCGCCGTCCGCCTGGGCGGGACCGCCGGGACCGCCACGGTCACCGTCACCGGTCCCGCCCCCGGCATCCTCGGGACCTGGGGCGGCTGGGAGCTGCGCGCGGACGCCTCCGCCGCGACGGAGGGAGCCGGTGGGAACGGTGGCTGAGCTCGTCGCGCGAACGGGATCACGGCGGCTCGGCCGCAGCCGTGACCGGGACGGTGACCGGGGGAGCGGCACCGTGCACGCGCTGACCCTCACCCTGGTGCTGGGCGTGCTCCTGCTGACCGTGCTGCTGCTCGCGCAGGCCGGGATCGCGACCCACCGCGCCGGCAAGGCCGCCGACCTCGCGGCGCTCGCCGCCGCCGACACCGCCCGTGGCCTCGTGGCCGGCGATCCGTGCGGCACCGCCGAGCGCGTGGCCCGGGACAACGGGGCGCGGCTCGAGCGGTGCGAGCTCGTGGAGCCCGAGCGCGTCGTCGTCGACGTGCGCACCACTGTGGCCCTCGACGGGCCGCTCGCCCGCTTCGGGGACGCCCGCGGCGTGTCCCGGGCCGGTCCGCCGGAGGCCACCGGTGCTCCGTGAGGCCACCGGTGCGCCGCGCGGACTCAGGCGCGAGGGGCGTCGTGCAGCACCGCGTCGATCAGCCGCACCGCACCGGCCTTGTCCAGCGGGTTGTTGCGGTTGCCGCACTTGGGCGACTGCACGCAGGACGGGCACCCGTGCTCGCACTCGCAGGAGGCGATCGCCTCCCGGGTGGCGCGCAGCCACGCGACCGCCGTGGCGTAGCCGCGCTCCGCGAACCCCGCGCCGCCGGGGTGCCCGTCGTAGACGAAGACCGTGGGCAGCTCCGTGTCGGCGTGCAGGGCGGTGGACAGCCCGCCCACGTCCCACCGGTCGCACGAGGCCACGAGCGGGAGCAGGCCGATCGCGGCGTGCTCGGCCGCGTGCAGGGCCCCGGGGACGTCGGGCTCCTCGATCCCCGCGCCGCTCAGCACGGCACCCGGCACGGTGAACCACACGGACTTCGTGAACAGGTCGCGGGCCTCGAGGTCGAGGGGCTCCTCGCCCAGCACCTCGTTGGAGATCACGGCCTTGCGCTGGAACGAGACCACCTTCGTGGTGACCTGGACCTGGCCGAAGTGGACGGTCACCGGGCCCCAGCGCTCCGAGCGCTCCTCGGCGACCACGCTCACCTGGGTGATGTCCCGTGCCGTGGTGTAGAAGTCGGGGTGCGCCCGCGTCACGGCGGCGACCGAGCCCGCCTCGTCGAGCTCGTCCACGATGTACGTCCGGCCCTGGTGCACGTACACGGCACCCGGATGGGCCTGGTAGTGGGACTGGGGGGAGTCCATCGTGCCGAGCACCGCGCCGGTGCCGGTCTCGATGATCCGGATCGGCCCGCCGCCGTCCGAGCGCAGCGACACCATCCCCGCCGCGGACTCGGGGTGCGTCCAGAACCACCCGCTCGGCCGGCGGCGCAGGTGCCCGCTCGCCACGAGCGAGCCGAGCACCTCCGGGGCGGTGGGCCCGAAGCTGCCGACCTCCTCCGCGCGCAGGGGCTGCTCGGCCGCGGCCGCGCACAGGTGCGGGGCCAGCACGTACGGGTTCGAGGGGTCGAAGACCGTGGCCTCGACGTCCACGTCGAAGATCGCCTCCGGGTGGTTCACGAGGTACGTGTCGAGCGGGTCGTCGCCGGCCACGAACGCCGCCAGGGCCTCCTGCCCGGCCCTCCCCGCCCGGCCGATCTGCTGGAAGAAGGACGCCCGGGTGCCGGGCCATCCCGCCACGACCACGGCGTCCAGCCCGGCCACGTCGATGCCGAGCTCGAGGGCGGACGTGCTGGCGATCCCGAGCAGCCGCCCGTCCCGCAGCGCCTCCTCGAGCTCCCGGCGCTCCTCGGGGAGGAACCCGGAGCGGTAGGCCGCCACCCGGTGGGCCAGCGAGGGATCCACCTCCTCCAGCTGGCGGTGGGCGATCTGGGCGATCGTCTCCGCGCCGCGGCGGGACTTGATGAACGCGATGGTGCGGACCCGGTGCAGCACCAGGTCCGTGAGCATGTCGGCGGTCTCGGCCAAGGCGGTGCGGCGCACCGGGGCGTCGTTCTCGCCGCCGCCGTCCGTCTGCTCGGGCTCCCAGAGCACCACGGTGACCGGCCCGTGCGGGGAGAAGTCCGTGGTCACCGGGGTCACGTCCTCCTCCGGGACGCCGACGAGGCGGGCAAAGGAGGCGTGCGGCTCGAAGGAGGTCGCGGACGCGCCGATGAAGACCGGGTCCGACCCGTACGTGCGGCAGATCCGGCGCAGCCGCCGCATGAGGTTGGCCACGTGCGAGCCGAACACGCCCCGGTACGAGTGGGCCTCGTCCACCACGACGTACTTCAGGCGGCGGAAGAACCGGGACCACCGCGCGTGGTTGGGCAGCACCCCGTAGTGCAGCATGTCGGGGTTGCACAGCACCACGTCGGCGTGGTCCCGGACCCACCGGCGCTCCGCGGGGTCGGTGTCGCCGTCGTAGGTCGCGGCGCGCAGGGTCGGCAGGCCGAGCGCGTCCAGGCCCTTGAGCTGGTCGGCGGCCAGGGCCTTGGTGGGGGACAGGTAGAGGGCCGTGGCCTCGTCCGGGTGGTGGATCGTGCCCGGGTTCGCCAGTGCGGCGATCCGGCCGCGGTGCACGGCGTCGGCCACGGGGGCCTGGTAGGCCAGGGACTTCCCGGACGCGGTCCCCGTGGCGACCACCACGTGCCGGGGGGCCAGCACCGCCTGGACCTGGTGCAGGTACGGCGCGTGCACGCCGAGCCGTTCGTAGGCCGCGACCACGTCCGGGTGGAGGTGCTCGGGCCACGGCGCCGTCACGGCGTCCCGGTCGGGGATCTCCCGGACGTGACGCACCTGCTCCGGCGCGTCGCCGCGGCCGAGCAGGGGGATCAGGGAGTCGTGGTCGGAGGACGGCACCGGTTCATTGTGCCACCGCCGTCCCGGCGGCTCCGCGCCCGGGCTCAGGCCTGCGCCGCTGCGCCCCGCGTCCGCCGGTGGACGCGGGCCTCCCAGGGCCGCAGCAGACCCTCGTCCCCGGGGACGACGACGTCGGCGCGGTTGCCGATCAGCAGCTCGGCGCCGGCCCAGCCGGCGGGGAGCTCGGCGTGGACCTCCTCGCCCGAGACGTTGGCCAGCACCAGCAGCTCCACCTCCCCGAGGCGGCGGGTGAAGGCGTAGACCTGCTCGTGGTGGGGGACCAGCATGGTGAAGTCCCCCAGCGCGACGACGGGCTCGGTGTGCCGCAGCTCGATCAGGCGCCGGTAGTGGTGGAACACCGACCCCGGGTCGGCCCGGGCGGTCTCGGCGTTGACCAGCTGGTGGTCAGGGTTCACCGGGATCCACGGGGTGCCGGTGCTGAAACCGGCGTTCGGGCCGCCGGTCCACTGGACCGGGGTGCGGGCGTTGTCCCGGCTCGACCAGCGCAACCCGGCCAGCACGGTGGCGGGGTCGGCGCCGCCGGCCACGGCGTGGCGGTAGTGGTTGACCGACTCGATGTCGCGGAAGTCCTCGATCGAGTCGAAGGGGGCGTTGGTCATGCCCAGTTCCTCGCCCTGGTAGACGTAGGGCGTGCCGCGGTGCAGGTGCAGCAGGGTGGCCAGGCACGTGGCAGAGGCCACCCGGTGGGCGGGGGAGTCGTCGCCGAAGCGCGAGACCACCCGCGGCTGGTCGTGGTTGTTCCAGTACAGGCTGTTCCAGCCCACCTCCTCAAGGCCCTCCTGCCAGCGGCCGAGCGAGGCCTTCAGGTCGGTGAGCCGCAGGGGACGGGGGTCGAACTTCCCGCCGGGGCCGTGGTCGAGGCCCACGTGCTCGAACTGGAAGACCATGTCCACCTCGGCGCGGGCCGGATCGGTGAACAGCCGGGCCTGCTCCACGGTGACGCCCGGCATCTCGCCCACGGTGAGGAGCTCGGCGTCCCGGTCCGCGAAGACCTCCCGGTGCATCTCCTGGAGGAACTCGTGGATCCGCGGCCCGCAGAGATAGGAGGCCGACCCGTCGCCCCACGGCGTCCCGTCCACGGGCGGGCCGTCGTGCAGGTGGCCGTCGGGGGCGACGTCCTTGCTGATCATGTTGATGACGTCCATCCGGAAGCCGTCCACCCCGCGGTCCAGCCACCAGCGCATCATGGCGTGCACGGCCGCCCGCACCTGAGGGTTCTCCCAGTTGAGGTCCGGCTGCTTGGCGGAGAACAGGTGCAGGTAGTACTCGCCGGAGGCCTCGTCGAGCTCCCAGGTCGAGCCGGAGAAGAAGCTCTGCCAGTTCGTCGGCTCCGCCCCTGGGGCGCCGGGCTCCATGCCCGCCCGCGGGGCCCGCCACCAGTACCAGTCCCGCTTCGGGGAGTCCGGGGAGGACCGGGACTCGAGGAACCAGGGGTGCTCGTCGGAGGTGTGGTTGACCACCAGGTCCATCACCAGCTTCATGCCGCGGGCGTGCACGGCGGCGAGCAGCCGGTCGAACTGCTCGAGGGTGCCGAAGGCCGGGTCGATGTCCTGGTAGTCGCTGATGTCGTAGCCGTTGTCGTCCTGCGGGGACCGGTAGACGGGGGAGAGCCAGACGACGTCCACGCCCAGGTCCTGCAGGTGGTCCAGGTGGGCGATGACGCCCCCCAGGTCGCCGACGCCGTCGCCGTCGGAGTCGGCGAACGAGCGGGGGTAGATCTGGTAGACCACGGCATCGGTCCACCACGCCGGGGCGTCCCCGGCGCCGCTGCCGGTGCCGGGCCGCTGGGCGGTGATGTCCTGCTGCTGGGGATCGGTGCTCATTCGGCTGCTCCTCGGGTGACGCCGCGGACGGACCGGCCGACGGCGGGCGACGGCACGTCTGGACGGCAGTGCCGTTGCCCCGGTGCGACCGGTCTCGGTACCCGACCAGTCTGCTCGAACGGTGTGCTCCGGCGACACCAGGCGCAGGTCAACACTATTCCACAGGCAGTGTGTTCAAATGAACACGAAGCGGGCCGCTGGGGCCCGCGCGTCCTCAGTGCACCGCACCGTCCGCCGAACACGGGAGACACGATGTCCGAGATGCTTCCCGACCGTCGACGGCGGGAGATCCTCGACCGCGTGCGCGCGGCCGGCGCCGTGCGGGTCACCGACCTGGTCGCCGAGCTGGGCGTGTCCGACATGACGGTGCGCCGGGACCTGGACCGACTGGCCCGTGACGGGGAGCTGCAGAAGGTGCACGGCGGGGCCAAACTGCCGGCCGGGTCCTCCGCCGCCGAGCCCGGCTTCACGCACAAGTCCGAGCTGCAGCTGCCGGAGAAGGCGGCCATCGCCGCCGCCGCCGAGGCGATGGTGCGGCCGGGGATGTCCGTCTCGCTGAACTCCGGCACCACCACCTTCGCCCTGGCCCGCGCCCTGCGCCGCGTCTCCGACATCACGGTGGTGACCAACTCCCCGCGCATCGCCGACGTGCTCCAGGACGCGCCGGCCACGGCCCAGACCGTGGTCCTCATCGGCGGGGTCCGCACGCCCTCGGACGCACTGGTGGGCCCGCTGGCCACTGCCGCCCTGCGCACCCTGCACGTGGACCTGTGCTTCCTGGGAGTGCACGGGCTGTCCGAGCGCTACGGGCTGACCACCCCGAACATGATGGAGGCCGAGATCAACCGCCTCTTCCTGGAGCGCTGCGACCGCAGCGTGGTGCTGGCCGACTCCACCAAGTGGGGTCTGTCCGGTCTCCACCGCATCGCCGGTCTCGAGGAGGTCGACACCGTCGTGACCGACGACGGTCTGGACGCCGCAGACCGCGAGACCTTGAGCCAGCACGTCCCCGACCTGCGACCGGAGCCCGTCCGATGACACTGCCGCTGCCCACCGAACGCGCCGGGACCCTGGCGCACCGGACCCACCACCTCGCCGACGGCCGGGAGGCCGTGTTCTTCAGCGACCGCGGCACCCCGCCGGTGGAGCACATCGTGGACCAGCGGCCCCTGGACGCCCGGTCCGGTGGTGGCGAGGTGCGCTTCGACCGGCTGACGGGGGAGTGGGTGGCGGTGGCCGCCCACCGGCAGACGCGGACCCATCTGCCCCCGGCCGACCAGTGCCCGCTGTGCCCCACGACGGGCGGGCGGGAGTCCGAGATCCCCGCGGAGGACTTCGACGTCGTCGTCCTCGAGAACCGCTTCCCGTCGCTGGGGCCGGGGCTGGACGAGCTGCCGGACCCGGGGCAGGTGGGGGAGCGGTCCCTGTGGGGCGCCCCGTCGCCGGCCTACGGGCGGTGCGAGGTGGTGGTGTTCACCCCGGAGCACCAGGGCTCCTTCGCGTCCCTGCCCCCCGAGCGGGCGCGCACGGTGGTGGAGGCCTGGGCCCGGCGCACCGAGGCGCTCTCGGCCATGAACGGGATCCGGCACGTCTTCCCCTTCGAGAACCGGGGCGAGCAGATCGGGGTGACCCTGCACCACCCGCACGGGCAGATCTACGCCTATCCCTACCCCGCCCC
Source organism: Kocuria rhizosphaericola (assembly GCF_044462205.1). Classification (NCBI taxonomy): domain Bacteria; kingdom Bacillati; phylum Actinomycetota; class Actinomycetes; order Micrococcales; family Micrococcaceae; genus Kocuria; species Kocuria rhizosphaericola. The sequence continues at coordinate 11,650 of NZ_JBISWK010000156.1, forward strand.
GCACGCCGCGCGGCTCGCCGCCCGCTCGAGGGCGCACCTGGCCGGCACCGGCCGGGCCCTGATGGGCGAGGTCCTGGCCGACGAGACCGCCGCCGGGGACCGCATGGTGCTGGCGGGGGAGCACTTCTCCGCCTTCGTGCCCTACGCCGCGCGCTGGCCCCTGGAGGTCCACCTGCTCCCGCACCGCCAGGTCCCGGATCTCGCCGCGCTCACCGGGGCCGAGCGCGACGAGCTCGCGGTCCTCTACCAGGACCTCGTCCGGCGCGTGGACCGGCTCTACGCCACGCCGACCCCCTACATCGCCGCCTGGCACCAGAGCCCGGTCAGCACCGCCGACCGGGAGGCCGGGTGGCTGCACCTGCAGCTCACCAGCCCGCGCCGGGCGGAGGACAAGCTGAAGTTCCTCGCCGGCTCCGAGGCCGCCATGGGGGCGTTCATCAACGACGTCACCGCCGAGCAGACCGCCGCCCGTCTGCGGGAGGCCGCTCGATGAGCCGCCGGCAGGCCGACCGACCGGCCGGGCACGACGACGGCGTCCGGGCCGACGCTCTCGCACGACGCTTCACCGAGGTGTACGGCCGGGCCCCGGACGGGGTGTGGCGGGCTCCGGGGCGGGTGAACCTCATCGGGGAGCACACCGACTACAACGACGGCTACGTGCTGCCCTTCGCGATCGACCGCTCCGCGCTGGTCGCCGTCCGGTTGCGCCGTCCGGACGAGGTGGTGCGCGACGGGGACGGGGCGGCGGCCGCGTCCGACGTCGTCGACCTGGCCTCCACCTACGACCCGGACGGCTCCGGGCTGTCCCGGGCCCGGTTCCGGGTCCCCGGCCTGGCCCCGGGGGCCGTGGCCGGGTGGGGGGCCTATCCGGCCGGTGTCGTGCACGTGCTGGGGAGCCTGGACGGGGTGGAGGTGCCCGGTGTCGAGCTGCTGCTGGACTCGACCGTCCCGGTGGGCGCGGGACTGTCGTCCTCGCACGCCCTGGAGGTCGCCACGATCGTGGCGCTGGACGACCTGCTGGGGCTGGGCCTGGAACGCCCGGCGATGGCGCGGCTGACGCAGCGGGCGGAGAACGAGTTCGTCGGGGCCCCGACCGGGATCATGGACCAGTCGGCCTCGCTGCTGGGCCGGGCAGGGGCCGCGCTGTTCCTGGACTGCCGCACCCAGGAGAGCGAGCTCGTGCCGCTGCCGGTGGCCGAGCACGGACTCACCGTCCTGGTCGTCGACACGGGAGTCGCCCACTCCCACGCCGACGGCGGCTACGGCGCCCGGCGCGCCTCCTGCGAGCGCGGGGCCGCCGCCCTCGGGGTGGCCTCCCTGCGCGACGTCCCGGAGCAGGCGGACCTGTCGGCTCTGGACGGGGAGACCGTCCGCCGGGTCCGGCACGTGCTGAGCGAGAACCGCCGGGTGCTGGAGGCCGTCGAGCGGCTGCGGGCCGGCGACGTCCGGGGCGTCGGGAACCTGCTGGCCGCCTCCCACGCGTCGTTGCGCGACGACTACGAGGTCTCGTGCCCCGAGCTGGACCTCGCCGTGGACACCGCGCTGGCCGCAGGAGCCGTGGGGGCGCGGATGACCGGGGGCGGCTTCGGCGGCTCCGCGATCGCCCTGGTGCCCGCCGCGCAGGGGGAGCAGGTCCGGAGCGCCGTCGCGGAGGCCTTCGCGGCAGGGGGCCACCGGGCGCCGGACGTCTTCGCCGTCGTGCCCGGGGAGGGCGCCGGCCGGGTGCGGTGACGGGCTCGGCCCGGTGCCGCCGGTCACGAACATGACTCGGGTCACGTCCGCGGAGGCCGCGTGCCAGAATGACCGCATGAGCAACCCCATGAACATCTCCGGGCACAACCCCGACAAGGAGGCCCGGGCGCACCGGCCGCCGGTCACGGAGCTGTCCCCGGAGCAGTGCTGGGAGCACCTCTACAGCGCGCGCTTCGGCCGGATCGCCACCATGGACGGCGACGAGATCGAGATCACCCCGATCAACCTCGTGGCCGACGACGAGAAGATCTACTTCCGCACGGCCAAGGGCACCAAGCTGCTGCACCTGGTGCTCAACGAGCACGTCGCCGTGCAGGTCGACCAGGCGCAGGGCGGGGAGGCGTGGTCCGTGATCGTGCGCGGCACGGCCCGTCAGCTGACCGACCCGGAGGAGACCGCCCGGGTGGACGAGCTGCCGCTGCGGCCGTGGGTCGAGACCACCAAGCTCGAGTACGTCGAGGTGGTCCCCACGAAGGTCACCGGCCGCGTGTTCCACCTGGGCCACTGACCCGGAGCCTCCGACTGCCCACCCCGGCGTCCCGCCCGGCGCCGGGGGCCCCGCCGCGCTTGTAGCCTGGACCCGTGGCACAGCACCGGATCGTCCTGCACTACGTCTTCACCCCGCTCCCCGACCCCACGGCCGTGATGCTCTGGCAGCGCGCCCTGTGCGAGGGCCTGGGCCTGCGCGGGCGGATCATCGTCTCCCCGCACGGGCTCAACGCCACCGTGGGCGGGGAGGTCGGGGCGCTCAAGCAGTACGCCCGGGCCACCCGCTCCTACCGCGGCTTCCGGGACACGGTCTTCAAGTGGTCGGACGGCTCGGCCGAGGACTTCCCCCGGCTGTCGGTCAAGGTCCGCGACGAGCTCGTGTCCTTCGGCGCGCCCGGGGAGGTCGAGGTCGACGAGCGCGGCGTCGTCGGCGGCGGCACCCGCCTGGGCCCCGCCGAGGTGGACGAGCTCGTGGCCCGCCGCGGCGAGGACGTCGTGTTCTTCGACGGCCGCAACGCCCACGAGGCCCGGATCGGGCGGTTCCGCGGGGCCGTGGTCCCGGACGTGGCGCACACCCGCGACTTCGTGGCCGAATTGGACTCCGGGAAGTACGACCACCTCAAGGCCCGGCCCGTGGTCACCTACTGCACCGGCGGGATCCGCTGCGAGGTGCTCTCCGCGCTGATGCGCAACCGCGGTTTCGAGGAGGTCTACCAGCTCGACGGTGGCATCGCCGAGTACGGCCGCGAGCGCGGGGACCGAGGGCTCTGGGAGGGCTCCCTGTACGTCTTCGACCGGCGCATGCACGTGCCGTTCACCCCGGCCGCGGTCACGATCGGGCGCTGCGACCGGTGCGCCGGCCCCGCGAACCGCTTCGTCAACTGCGCGGACGCCGCCTGCCGCGCCCTCGTCCTCGCGTGCCCCGCCTGCCACGAGGAGTGCCCGCAGCTCACCTGCCCGGCCGGGTGCGGGACCGTCCCGCCACCCGACGGCGACGCCGCGGTCGCCTCCCGGGCCGCCCCGGCACCCGTGCCCGTGTCCGTGTCCCTGCCGGTCTTCGTGCCGGGGAGCGTCGCATGAGCCCGGACGTCCCCGCCGCCGCGCCGGCCTTCTCCCGGGTCCCGGGGACCCCGGTCTCCGACGACCCGCGGGCGCCGGCCGAGCTGCACGACGCCCTCCGCCGGACGGGCTTCACCCATGACCGCGTGGCGGACCTGCTGGGCGCGGCCGCCATGGACGCGCTCGCCCGGGACCAGGCGGTGCCCGCCCTGCGGGTGCTCGAGCCGGCCCTCCGCACGCCCGGGCACCCGGACCGGGGTCTCGCCGGGACCGTCGCCCTCTTCCTGCTCGGCCGCACCGTTCCCGCGGAGGTGCTCGAGCCCGCTCCGGTGCGCCCGCAGCTGCTGGTGGGCCTGGGCCTCGCCGAGGAGACGGCCGACGGGCTGCGCGCCACCGTGGACCTGCGCCCCCACGCGTCCGACGACGGGACGGAGCTGTACGTGGCGAGCGACCTGGGTGAGTCCCAGCGCCCCGGCGTGCTGCGCCGCGACCACGTGCTGGGCATCGGGCAGGCGTCCCTGACGCTGGCGCAGACGACCGACCGCCGCCGGGTGGACCGTGCGCTGGACCTGGGGACCGGGTGCGGCATCCAGACGTTCCACCTGCTCGCGCACGCGGGGCACGTGACCGCCACCGACGTCTCGGACCGGGCGCTGGGCTTCACCCGGTTCAACCTGCTCCTCAACGCCCGGGCCCTGGACGTCGACCCCGGCCGCCTCGAGGACCGGGTGAGCCTGCGGGCGGGCTCCCTGCTGGAGCCCGTGCGCGGCGAGCAGTTCGACCTCGTGGTGTCCAACCCGCCCTTCGTCATCACCCCGCGCCCCGCCGGCGAGAGCCCGCAGGACCGCTACACCTACCGGGACGGCGGCCTGCCGGGGGACCGGATCGTGGCCGACCTCGTGCACGAGCTGCCGGGGGTCATGGCCCCCGGGGCCACCGCCCACCTGCTCGGCAACTGGGAGGTGCTCGCCCCGCCGCCCGGGGACGCGCGGCCGGCAGCCGAGCGCTGGGCGCTGCGGCCCGAGCAGTGGCTCCCCGAGGGCGTCGACGCGTGGTTCGTCCAGCGGGAGCTGGCGACCCCCGAGGAGTACGCCGAGACGTGGCTGCGGGACGCGGCGGAGTCCCGCGACCTCGAGCACTACGAACGCGCCTACCGCGCCTATCTCGACGACTTCGCCGCCCGCGGCGTCGAGGCCGTGGGCTTCGGGATGGTCCGCCTCCGCCGCCCGGCCCGGTCCCGCACCGGAAGCGCGCTCCGCCGCTTCGAGCACGTCCCCCACCCGGTCCAGCAGCCGCTCGCCCCCGCGCTCGCGGCGACGTGGGAACGGGCCGACTGGCTCGCGGCGCACCCGCTGGACTGGCTGGACGCCCGGCTCGTGGCCGCCGAGGACGTCACCGAGGAACGCCACCAGCGCCCCGGCGCGGAGCACCCCGGCGTGATCCTGCTCCGGCAGGGGGCCGGGCTGCGCCGGACCGTGGTGCTCTCGAGCGAGGCCGCGGGCTTCGCCGGGGCGTGCGACGGCGAGCTGAGCGCCCGGCAGATCCTCGGGGCGCTCGCCGCGCTGCTCGACTGGGCGGGCGAGGAGCGGCAGCGGCTGACCGAGGAGGTCCGCCACCTGGTGCTCGACGGCTTCCTCGTGCCGCAGGAGGCGGTGCCGTCCCCGGCGTGACGACCGTCGTGCGCGGAGGAGCCGTGCGGCGAGGAGTCGCGGCCGCGCAGTTGTGGGCGGATGAGGAGGCGACGCCGCGGCCGTGGGGGTGGAAGGATGGGAGCATGAGCATCGGAGACAACCTGAACCCCATCAAGACCCTGGACAAGGACACCGTCTGGCAGCTCCTCGAGAAGCACCCGTTCGGGCGGCTCGCCGTCGAGGCCGCCGGACTCGTGGACATCTTCCCGGTGAACTACGTGGTGCACCAGCACAAGCTGTACTTCCGCACCGCCCAGGGCTCCAAGCTCTCGAGCCTCATCGTCAACGACCAGGTGGCGTTCGAGATCGACGAGGTCTCGGAGGACGACGTCGTGCGCTCCGTGGTGGTCCACGGGCGGGCCCGCCGGCTCGAGACGCGCGCGGAGATGGACGCCGCGGAGGAGCTGCCCCTGAAGCCGTGGGCGCCCACGCTCAAGTACAACTTCGTGGTCATCGACGTGGAGACCGCCACCGGCCGCGAGTTCACGATCGGCGCGGAGCCCGAGCGCTACCCCTCCTGAGCCCGGCACCGGACGCCCGGACCCGCCTGCGACCCGGGCGACCGGGCGCCCCGCCCGGGGCCGCCGCCGTCCCCGGGTCCGCCGCCGCGCGGGGGTTGACGGCGGTGACGCGTTATGGTGGAGCGCAACGGCGGGCCGACGTCCGCCCGTCCGCCCCGACGTCCAGCAGCGCCGCGGCCCGCGGCACCGCGGACCGCAGCAAGGAGTACCGTGCCAACGAAGGCCACCCAGAGCCCGGGAACGGGCAAGAGCCTGCTCATCGTGGAGTCCCCCTCCAAGGTCAAGACCATCGCCGGGTACCTCGGCGACGCCTACGAGGTGGAGTCCTCGATGGGGCACATCCGTGACCTCCCGCAGCCCTCGGAGCTGCCGGCGGAGCTCAAGAAGGGGCCCTACGGCAAGTTCGCGGTGGACGTGGAGCACGACTTCGAGCCGTACTACGTGGTCAACCCGGACAAGAAGAAGAAGGTCACCGAGCTCCGGCGCAAGCTCAAGGACGCGGACGCCCTCTACCTCGCCACCGACGGCGACCGTGAGGGGGAGGCCATCGCCTGGCACCTCCTCGAGGTGCTCAAGCCCAAGGTCCCCGTCTACCGTCTCACCTTCCCCGAGATCACCCGCGAGGCCATCGAGCGGGCCTTCGGCGAGCTGCGCGAGCTCGACCAGGACCTGGTCGACGCGCAGGAGACCCGGCGCATCCTGGACCGGCTCTACGGCTACGAGATCTCCCCGGTGCTGTGGCGCAAGATCGCCTCGGGCCTGTCCGCCGGGCGCGTGCAGTCCGTGGCCACGCGCCTGGTCGTGGAGCGGGAACGGCAGCGCATGGCGTTCGTGCCCGCCGACTACTGGGACCTCAGCGGGACCTTCGCCCGCACCGACGGCGAGGACGCCGGCACCGCCTTCAGCGCCCGGCTCTCCGCCGTGGACGGCAAGCGGGTGGCCGGGGGCCGCGACTTCGGTGACGACGGCGTGCTCAAGGGTGCCGCCGACAAGCTCGCGCACCTGGACGAGCAGGCCGCCCGTGAGCTGGCCGCCGGCCTCGAGGACGCGGCGTTCACGGTCCGGTCGCTGGAGACCAAGCCGTACACCCGCCGCCCGGCCGCGCCGTTCACCACCTCCACGCTGCAGCAGGAGGCGGCGCGCAAGCTGCGCTTCACGTCCCGCACCACCATGCAGGTGGCGCAGAAGCTGTACGAGAACGGCTACATCACCTACATGCGCACCGACTCCGTGGCGCTGTCCGACCAGGCGGTCTCGGCCGCCCGGCGGCAGGCCACGGAGCTCTACGGCGCCGACTTCGTGCCCGGCTCCCCGCGGCTCTACAGCTCCAAGTCGAAGAACGCGCAGGAGGCGCACGAGGCCGTGCGCCCGGCCGGGGACTCCTTCCGCACCCCGAACCAGGTCCGCGGCGAGCTCTCCGCGGACGCGTACCGGCTCTACGAGCTGATCTGGAAGCGCACCGTGGCCTCCCAGATGGCCGACGCCAAGGGATCGACGGCGACCGTGCGGCTCGGGGCGACCTCGTCCACCGGCCGGGACGCCGAGTTCTCCGCGTCCGGCACCGTCATCACGTTCCGCGGCTTCCTGGCCGCCTACGAGGAGGGCCGGGACGAGGACCCCGCCACGGAGAAGGACGGCGGCAAGGACGGCAAGGACGGCGACAAGCGGCTCCCGCGGATGGCGGAGGGCGACCGCCTGGACGCCACCGACGTCGAGGCGGACGGGCACCGCACCTCACCGCCGCCGCGCTACACCGAGGCGTCCCTCGTCAAGGTCCTCGACGAGCTCGGCATCGGCCGGCCCTCGACCTACGCGGCGACCATCTCCACGATCATGGACCGCGGCTACGTCCGGGTCCGGGGCTCCGCCCTCATCCCCTCGTGGGTCGCGTTCTCCGTGGTGCGCCTGCTCGAGGAGCACTTCTCCGACTACGTGGACTACGACTTCACGGCGGAGATGGAGGAGGGCCTCGACCGGATCGCCCGCGGCGAGGAGGACAGCACCGACTGGCTGCAGGACTTCTACTTCGGGTCGAAGGGCCACGAGAACGGGCTCAAGCCCATCGTCGACGACCTCGGCGAGATCGACGCCCGCGCCGTGAACTCGATCCCCGTGACCGAGGACATCACCCTGCGGGTCGGCAAGTTCGGCCCCTACCTCGAGGTGGCCGGAGTCGTCGACCCGGAGACCGGCGAGATCACGGACCCGGTCCGGGCGAACGTGCCGGAGGACCTCGCCCCCGACGAGCTCACGCCCGACAAGGCCCGCGAGCTCATCGAGACGGGCAAGGCGGACGGCCGGGAGCTCGGCCGCGACCCCGTGACCGGGCGCGCCATCGTGGCCAAGGACGGCCGCTACGGGCCCTACGTCACCGAGGTGATCCCCGAGCCCACCGCGGAGGAGCTCGCGGCCCAGCCCGTCGAGTACTACAAGAACGGCAAGCCCAAGCCCCCGAAGAAGCCGGTCAAGGAGAAGCCCCGCACGGGGTCCCTGCTCTCCACCATGACGCTGCAGGACGTGACCCTCGAGGACGCCCTCAAGATCCTGTCCCTGCCGCGCACGCTGGGCACGGACGCCGAGGGCGACGAGATCACGGTGCAGAACGGCCGGTTCGGCCCCTACCTCAAGAAGGGCAGCGACTCCCGCTCGCTGCAGTCCGAGGAGCAGCTCTTCACGGTCACCCTCGACGAGGCCCTGAAGATCTACGCCCAGCCCAAGCAACGCGGCCGCGGCAGCGCCAAGCCGCCGCTCGCGGACCTGGGCACCGACGAGATCACGGAGCGGCCCATGGTGATCAAGGACGGGCGGTTCGGCCCGTACATCACCGACGGGGAGACCAACGTGACGGTCCCGCGCGGCGAGACCGTGGAGCAGATCACCCCGGCGCGCGCCAGCCAGCTGCTCGCGGAGAAGCGCGCCCAGGGCCCCGCCCCGAAGAAGACGGCGAAGTCGTCGGCCAGGACGACGGCGTCGAAGACCAGCACCAAGAAGAGCACGGCCAAGAAGCCCGCGGCGGCGAAGCCCGCCCGCGCCGGGTCCAAGGGCTGAGCCGCCCCGCACGCGCGGGACGGACACGGAACTCGAAGGAGCACCACGGCATGCGTCTCGGAGTCCTCGACGTGGGGTCGAACACCGTCCACCTCCTCCTGCTCGACGTCTACCCGGGCTCCCGGCCCGAGCCGTACGCGTCCCACAAGCTCGCCCTGCGGCTCGTGCAGTACCTCGACGCGGACGGCAACATCTCCGACGCCGGCCGCGACGCCCTCACCGGGTTCGTCGTCGAGGCCCGGGACTTCGCCGTGGACAACCGCGCCGAGGACTTCCTGGCCTTCGCGACCTCCGCGATCCGCGAGGCCGGCAACGGGGCGGAGGTGCTGGAGCACGTGCAGTCGCGCTCCGGCGTCACCCTCACGGAGCTGGCCGGGGACCAGGAGGCGGCCGTCACGTTCTTCGCGGTGCGCCGCTGGTTCGGCTGGGGCGCGGGGACCGTTCTGGACCTCGACATCGGCGGCGGGTCCTTCGAGATGGCCCTGGGCGACAACGCGCTGCCCACCGCGGCGACCTCGGTGCCGCTCGGCGCGGGGCGGCTAACGCGCACCTTCTTCGCCGGGGACGTCGCGACCCCGAAGGAGATGAAGGCCCTGCGCAAGCACGTGCGCAAGGAGCTCAAGCCCGCCGTCGCCCGGGTCAGCGCGGCGGGGGAGCCCACCTGCGTGGCCGGCACCTCCAAGACCTTCCGCTCCCTGGCCCGGATCTGCGGGGCGGCACCGTACGCCATGGGCCCGTACGTGCCCCGCACCCTCCACCTCGAGGACCTGCGGCTGTGGACCCGCCGGATGGAGGCCATGTCCGCGGAGGAGCGGGGCGAGCTGCCGGGCGTCTCCGCCGTCCGGGCCGGGCAGATCCTCGCCGGGGCCGTGGTGGCCGAGGCCGCCATGGACGCCTACGGCGTCGAGTCGATCCGGATCTGCCCGTGGGCCCTGCGCGAGGGGCTGATCCTGCGCCGCCTGGACCAGCTGAACAGCCACTCCGACGTCCGCACCGTGGACCCCCGGCACCTGGTGGGTGCGGCATGAGCGAGCAGCCGGGCCCCGCCGCGGAGCCGTACCGTCCCCACGTGGCGCTGTCCACCAGCTCCCTCTATCCGCTCGGGGTCCCGGAGACCTTCGAGGCCGCCGTGGAGCTGGGCTACGACAGCGTGGAGGTGCTCGTCACGCACGAGCGGATGAGTCAGCTCACCCACCAGCTGCAGGACCTCGTGCAGCGCCACCAGCTCCCCATCTCGACCATCCACGCCCCCACCCTGCTGCTGACCCAGCAGGTGTGGGGCAAGTCGTGGACCAAGATCCAGATGGCCGCGGCGCTCACCGAGCAGGTGGGCGCGGAGGTCGTCGTGGTCCACCCGCCCTTCCGCTGGCAGCGCCGGTACGCCGCGAACTTCGTGGAGGGCGTGCGGGTGGTCTCCCAGGCCACGGGCGTGAAGATCTCCGTGGAGAACATGTACCCCTGGCGGGTCCGTGGCCGCGACACCGTGGTCTACGCCCCGCACTACAGTCCGCTGGGCCTGGACTACGACTGGGTGACGTGGGACTTCTCCCACGCGGCGACCGCCCGCATGGACTCCCTGGCCGCCATCAAGGAGCTGGGCTCCCGGCTCGGCCACGTGCACCTGACCGACGGCTCGGGCGAGACCACGGCGGACGAGCACCTGCTGCCCGGCCACGGCGTGCAACCGGTCGCCGAGTCCCTCGAGCACCTCGCCTCCACCCGATGGGAGGGCATCATCGGGGTCGAGGTCTCGACCCGCCGCTCGAAGAACCCCGAGGAGCGCACCCAGTGGCTCGCGGAGTCCCTCGAGTTCGCCCGCCGGCACACGAGCCTGAGCGACGGCACCGACGGCACCGACGGTTCCGACAGCACCGCCGGTTCCGACAGCACCGGGGCCGCCGAGGTCACCGACGGCTGACGTCCGCGGGCACCCGGCCGCCCAGCCCCTGCCCGTCACCCGCACCGCCCCGGTCCGGCCGTTCCGGTCCACTTCCCCTGATCCAGCTCCACCGATCCACTTCCACCGATGAGAGGACCTCACCGACCATGACTCCTGTGCTCGCCTTCCTGGGCTGCGGCTCCATGAACGGATCCATCCTGCGAGGGGTGCTGGCCTCCGGCGTGCCGGTCGACCAGGTCCGGGCCACCGTCCGCTCCGCGGAGAGCGCCCGCCGGCTCGAGGACGAGACGGGCGTGCGGCCCTACGTCACCGGGGAGGACCCCGAGGCCAACCGGAGGGCCGCGCGCGAGGCGGACGTCGTGCTGCTCGGGGTGAAGCCCGTCGGCATCCTCGAGCTCGCCCGCGAGATCGCCCCCGCCGTGCGCCCCGGCACCGTCGTGGCGTCGGTGGCCGCGGGAATCTCCGTCGGCGCCCTCGAGCGCGCCCTCCCCGCCGGCCAGCCGGTGGTGCGCACGATGCCGAACACGCCCTCCAGCGTGGGCCGCGGGGTCGTCTCCGTGACCCCGGGGAGCGCCACCGCCCCCGAGCAGACGGAGGCCGTGCGCCGGGTGCTCGAGGCCGTGGGCACCGTGGTCGAGGTCCCGGAGGAGCAGGTGGACGCCGTGACCGGTGTCTCGGGCTCCGGACCCGCCTACGTGTTCCTGCTGGCCGAGGCCATGCAGCATGCGGGGGAGCGGATGGGGCTGTCGGCCGACGTCGCGCGGGTCCTCGCGAAGGAGACCGTCTCCGGCGCCGGGGAGCTGCTGCGCCCCGCGGAGGCCGACCCCGCCGCCCTGCGCAAGGCGGTCACGAGCCCGAAGGGCACCACGGACCGGGCCATCACGACCTTCCAGGACAACGGCTTCGAGGACCTCGTCGCGTCCGCCGCACGGGCCTCCGCGGACCGCTCCGCGGAGCTCACGCGCGAGTTCAGCGACTGAGCCGCGGCCGGGGCGGGCCCCCGGCTCAGGGCCGGGCGGCGAAGCGCTCGAGCAGGTCCACGTGCCCCGAGACGATCAGCAGGTCGCGCGAGGTCACCTTGGTGTCGGGGCGGGCGTACGTGAAGTCCTCGCCCGGGGACTTCACGCCCACCACGGTCACGCCGTACTTCGAGCGGACGTTGGAGTCGCCCAGGGTGAAGCCCTGCACCTCCCGCGGCGGATACATCTTGACGATCGCGAAGTCGTCGTCGAACTCGATGTAGTCCAGCAGCCGGCCCGAGACCAGGTGTGCCGTGCGCCGTCCCGCGTCCGCCTCGGGGAAGATCACGTGGTGGGCCCCGATCCGGGAGAGGATCTTGCCGTGCGAGGGCGTGATGGCCTTCGCCCAGATCCGGCTCACGCCGAGGTCCACGAGGTTCGCCGTGATGAGCACGCTCGACTCGATGGACGTGCCGACGCCCACCACGGCCGAGTCGAACTCGGCCGCCCCCAGCTGGCGCAGGGCGTCGATGTCGGTGGCCTCGGCCTCGACCACGTGGGTGAGCTGCCCGGAGAGCTTCTGGACCAGCTGGGCGTCCCGCTCCACGCCCAGGACCTCCCGGCCCTGGCGGGCCAGCTGGAGCGCGGTGGCGGTGCCGAAGCGGCCGAGGCCGATCACCAGGACGGGGACGCTGTGGGACGAACGGTCAGCCAATGATCGGCCTTTCCTCGGGGTACTTGTACAGGCGCCGGCGCGAGCGCAGCGCCAGGGCGGCGGCCACGGTGGTGATGCCGATGCGTCCGACGAACATCGTCGCGGACAGCACGTACTTGCCCTCCGGCGGCAGCTCCGCGGACAGGCCCACGCTCAGCCCGCACGTGGCGTAGGCCGAGATGACCTCGAAGAGCACGCGGTCCAGGGGTGCGTCGGAGAGGGCCAGCAGGAACCCGCAGGCCACCAGCACGATCGTCGCCCCCATCATGATCACCGAGATCGCGATCCGCAGCGCCTCCTCGGGGATGGTCCGCAGGAACGCGATCACGGACCGGTCGCCGCGGGCCTCGGCCAGCACCGCGAGGAACACGACGGCGAGCGTGGTGACCTTGATGCCGCCGGCCGTGGACGCCGAGCCGCCGCCCGCGAACATCATGGCGTCCGTCATCAGCAGGGTCTGCTGCAGCTCGCTGTTGGTGTCGACGAGGGAGAAGCCCCCGGAGCGCATGTTGACCGAGGAGAAGAACCCGTGGAAGATCTTCTCGCCCACGGAGAGGTCCCGCAGCGTCCCCGGATTGGACCACTCGAACGCGGTGTACATGATCCACGCCAGCACGAGCAGGACGGTCGTGGTCGTCACCGTGAGCTTCGTGTTGAGGTTCCACCGGGAGAACCTCAGCCCCACCTGGCGCACCACCAGGACCACGGGGAAGCCGAGCGAGCCGACGAACACCCCGAGGGCGATGGGCACGACGATCAGCCACGAGGTCGTGTAGGGCGCGAGGCCCGCCGAGTTGGGGACGAAGCCTCCGTTGTTGAACGCGGAGATCGCGTAGAACACCCCGTGCCACAGCGCCGTCGGGACCGACTCGCCCTCGAGCAGGAACCCGGTCGTCAGGAGGACCGCGAGGACCGCCTCGATGCTCACGGACGTCAGCACGATGATCTGCAGGAGCGAGCCCACCTCGCCGAGCCGCCCGATGTTGAGGGCCTCCTGCGTCAGGATCCGCGACCTCAGACCCAGCTTGCGGCCCACGGCGAGGGCGAGGATCGACGTCATCGTCAGGGTGCCCAGGCCCCCGATCTGCATCGCGACCATGATGACGAACTGGCCGAAGAACGACCAGTTGTCACCCGTGGAGACGGTGGTCAGCCCTGTCACGGTGACGGCCGACGTCGCGGTGAACACCGCGTCCTCCAGCGAGGTGTCGATCCCCGGGGCGGACGAGAGCGGCAGCCACAGCAGGAAGGAGAAGAGGGCGACGACGACGGCGAAGACGATGAGCGCCAGGCGCGCCGGGGAGGAGGCCGCGATCCGGTCCACGAGGTCACGCAGCGAGGTGAGCAGCCAGAACCGGCCCCGCTGCTCCGGGCGGACCCAGGACCCGCGCTGGAGATTGCTCACGGGCCCTCCTCCTGGTGTCCGGACCGCCGGGGCGGTTGCGGCGGTCGCCGCGACCGCTGACAGTATCGCACTGCCGGGAGCGCGCGGGCGCGACGACACATAGGCGGCGAGGGGCGGGCCCCGGGACACCGTCCGGCGTCCCGGGTGATCTAATGATCGGTGTGACTCCTGCTACATCCGGGCCCGGCGCCCCGTACCCCACGAGACTGTTCTGGGACCCCGCCCTGCTCGAGTACAACTTCGGGGACCACCACCCCATGCACCCGTCCCGGCTCGAGGCCACGTACCGCCTCGTCCAGGAGTTCGGCCTCGACCGGCGGGACAACGTCACGGTGGACGTGCCCGAGGTGGCCCCGGACGAGGTCCTCAACCTCGTCCACCCGCAGCACTACGTGGACTCGGTCCGGGCCGTCAGCGCCGATCCCTCCGTGGAGATCCCCGAGTGCGGTCTCGGCACCGAGGACACGCCCGCCTACCCGGGGGTGCACGAGGCGAGCGCCCGGCTCGTGGGGGGCACCTACCAGGGCGCCGTGGCCCTCCTGGCGGGAGAAGCGGTGCACGCCGTGAACTTCGGCGGCGGGATGCACCACGCCCACGCGGAGAAGGCCAGCGGCTTCTGCATCTACAACGACTGCGCCGTGGCGGTGCAGCACCTGCTCGACCAGGGGATCCGGAGGGTGGCCTACGTGGACGTCGACGGTCACCACGGTGACGGGACCCAGTCGATCTTCTACGACGACCCCCGCGTGCTCACCGTCTCGCTGCACGAGACCGGCCTGACCCTGTTCCCCGGCACGGGCTTCGCCAACGAGACCGGCCGCGGGGAGGCCCAGGGGCACGCCGTGAACGTGGCGATGCCCACGGCCTCCGACGACTCCATGTGGCTGCGTGCGTTCGACGCCGTGGTCCCGCCCCTGCTGCGCCAGTTCGAGCCGGAGGTGATCGTGAGCCAGCACGGCTGCGACTCGCACTTCGCCGACGAGCTCACCCACCTGCGGGTCAGCGTGGACGCGCAGCGGCAGGCCGCCGTGGCCGTGGCCGGGCTGGCCCACGAGCTGTGCGAGGGCCGGTGGATCGCCACGGGCGGGGGCGGGTACAACTGCTACGACGTGGTGCCCCGGTCCTGGACGCACCTGGTCGGCGTCGCCGCGGGCCACCCGATCGACGTGCGCACCGCGGTGCCGCAGCCGTGGCGCGACCACGTGCGCGAACGCTACGGCGCCGACGCGCCGCGGGTCATGGGCGACGAGGTGGACCTGTGGTGGCGCTCCTGGGAGGTGGGCTTCGACCCGAACGACGAGACGGACCGCACCATCATGGCCACCCGCAAGGAGGTCTTCCCCCTCTGGGGGCTGGACCCGTGGTTCGACTGAGCTCGCGGCCCGCGGGTCCCGGCGGCCACGGCGGCGCGGACGTGCCGGTGCCGGGCGCCGCGCGGGAACCCGTTTACAGTGTTCGGATGGGCAACAACGACGTGTTCGCGGTGATCGCCGACAAGACCCGGCGGGGGATCCTCACCGTGCTCAAGGACGGCGAACGACCCGTGGGGGACCTCGTGGACGAGCTGGGGGTCTCCCAGCCCACCGTCTCGAAGCATCTGAAGATCCTGCGCGAGGCCGGTATGGTGTCCATGGAGGCACAGGGGCAACGACGTCTCTATGCCGTGCAGCCGGAGCCGCTGGCCGAGGTCACCGCATGGGTTCACGAGGTCGTGGGCGCGGCGGCCCACGAGGCGGCCGTGCCGGCGCCCGCCGCGGACGACGCCGCGGTGACCGCCGCGGACGGCGTCGCCGTGACCACCGGGACCGACGAGGTCGGGACGACCGGGCGGGACGCGGTGGTCACGCCCGGGACCGGCTTCGCGGACGCCGAGGCGGCGCCCGTGCCGGAGCCGACCGTCGACTCCGGCCCGGAGCCGGCGGCCGTCGGAACCGGCCCGGAGCTGCCCGTCGGCGGCACGCCCGCCCGCCCGAGCAGGGGGGCCGGGGCACGCGCGGTGGACATCCTGTCCAGCCTCTCCGGCCTGCGCCGCCGCACCAGGAGTCCGCGGCGGTGACCGGCCCGGCCCATCCGATCCGAACGAGGAGCACCATGCACGAGGACCTGTACCCGATCCGCCAGGCCGTACTCGCCCGCAACCCCGGAGAGGTGGAGTTCCACCAGGCCGTGGACGAGGTCTTCGACTCCCTGGGCCCCGTGGTCGCGCGCCACCCCGAACTGCTCGACGCCGCCGTGCTCGAGCGGATCTGCGAGCCGGAGCGGCAGATCATCTTCCGCGTCCCCTGGACCGACGACCAGGGCCGCGTGCACATCAACCGCGGCTTCCGGGTGGAGTTCAACTCCGCGCTCGGGCCCTACAAGGGCGGCCTGCGCTTCCACTCGTCCGTGTACCTGGGCATCGTGAAGTTCCTGGGCTTCGAGCAGATCTTCAAGAACGCCCTCACGGGCATGCCCATCGGCGGCGGCAAGGGCGGCTCGGACTTCGACCCGAGCGGGCGCTCCGACGGGGAGATCATGCGCTTCTGCCAGTCCTTCATGACCGAGCTCTACCGCCACATCGGCGAGTACACCGACGTCCCCGCCGGCGACATCGGGGTGGGCGGGCGCGAGATCGGCTACCTGTTCGGCCAGTACAAGCGCATCACCAACCGCTACGAGTCCAGCGTGCTCACCGGCAAGGGCCTGAGCTGGGGCGGTTCCCTGGTGCGCACCGAGGCCACCGGCTTCGGCACCGTGATGTTCGCCGAGGAGATGCTGCACACCCGCGGGCAGTCCTTCGACGGGCAGACCGTGCTGGTCTCCGGCTCGGGCAACGTGGCGACCTTCGCGATCAACCGGGCGCAGCAGCTCGGGGCCACCGTGGTCACCGCCTCGGACTCCAGCGGCTACGTGGTGGACCCCGACGGCATCGAGCTGGACCTGCTCCGCCAGGTCAAGGAGGTCGAGCGCGCCCGGATCTCCGAGTACGCCGAGCGCCGCGGCGGACGCGCCCGGTTCATCGCCAAGGGCTCGGTGTGGGACGTCCCCGGCACCGTGGCCCTGCCGTGCGCCACCCAGAACGAGCTGGACGGCTCGCACGCCAAGAAGCTGCTCGAGCACGGCGTGGTCGCCGTGGCCGAGGGTGCCAACATGCCCACCACGGGCGAGGCCACCCGCCTGTTCCAGGAGGAGGGCGTGCTCTTCGGTCCGGGCAAGGCGGCCAACGCCGGTGGCGTGGCCACCTCCGCGCTGGAGATGCAGCAGAACGCCTCCCGCGACTCGTGGACCTTCGAGTACACGGAGGAGCGGCTGGGCCAGATCATGAAGTCGATCCACGACACGTGCGCCGAGACCGCCGAGGACTACGGCATGCCCGGCAACTACGTGGCGGGCGCCAACATCGCCGGGTTCGTCAAGGTGGCCGGCGCCATGATGGCGCAGGGTCTCATCTGAGCCCCGGCCGG